>JAPPKI010000541.1 GCA_028820035.1 bacterium
AGCTGCTCCAGGTAGTCGCCGTAGGACAGCCCGTCGTCTCGGAGCACATCGCAGAAGTCCCACAGCTTCTGCACCATGGCCTTGGGGTCGGAGGTCATAGGCGCTTCACCATGTCACAGCTAGGAGTGAGTGGCTCGCTCATGCATGAGGCGGAGTGCCTCTGCTATGTCATCGACACTCAGGCCGCTCGATGCGACAGCCATCACAAGGTCATACACCTCGTCGTCGGCAGTAGTGCTCACACTGGCTTCATTGAGCTCCAGAAAGACGGCAGTGGCAAGCCAGCCAAGCCGCTTGTTGCCGTCGATGAGCGGGTGGTTGCCGACGATGGAATGAAGCAGCGCACCTGCCTTGCTCCAGATATCGGGATATGCGTCCTCGCCAAACGCTGATGCCTGTGGTCGGGCGGATGCTGCACCCAACAAGCCGAGATCGCGAACCGGCGGCGGGTCGCCGAGCAAGCAGCGGGCGAGTTCCACAAGATCCTCGGCGTCAAGGTATTCTACGGTGGAGCTCACTCGCCCAGGCGTTGCAACGCGTCGGCATGGCGCTGCGTGATGAGTTCAGCGGCAGACGCAACGCGGTCGCGATGATTGGCCTTGGCGATGTACTCGCGTACTGCCCGTCGCGCTGCCTCCTGCATCGATGTACCCTCGTGCGCTGCTCGCTCTCGCAGAGCATCCTGCTCTTCCTCAGTCAGCCTGAGCGTCATAGCCATTCAATGAATGGTATCAGCTAGATACCACACTGCCGACTACAACAGGCCGCTGTCCCGGAGCACATCGCAGAAATCCCACAGCTTCTGCACCATGGCCTTGGGGTCGGAAGTCATCAGCCCCTCACCGTGTCAGAGCACAGAGGCTGTTTCCAACCTTGTGAGAAGTGTTTTGAAGTAGTTTCAACTGCTCTGTCTTTCAGACTTATCGAAAAGGTGCATTTCTCCGTAGATGGGGGGACCTCATCTCAAGAAATTGATGAGGATTGCGTCTGGTCGCAAAATCACTATGATCGAAGGAGCCGAGGGCGGTAGCTCGAGGAAGTGGAGCCCGGTACCTCTCCGGACGGTGAGTGGCCGGGCTCCTGCGCGTCAAGAGTGCTCCGCCTCGGCAATCTGGGATTTCTCTCTGGCATCCTGGCTGATTTCCCGCCGTTCGATGACGAGCCGCTCTCCATTGACAGCATCCAAATCCTGCAATAGCGCGGCGATGCTGCTGGCGTGACCCCTTGAGGTTGGTCCGCCTGGACCAATAAACGGGGTCCGGTCAGGAGGTCTTGAACGACGAGTTGGAGGCGCGCGGCTGGAATGCGGCCAAGTTCGCCGGGGTCCTCGGGAGAACTGTCGAAGAGACCTCGGCGATCCCTGAAGACCGCACGGCGACCGCCACTGAGATTGCCGACGACATCGGTGAGGCACTTGGAACTGGGCCTGAACTGTGGCTGAACCTACAGGACATCTATCGCGACCGATACACCGGTACGGACCCCACGCCGGTACCGGCCTAGGGCCATTTGACAAACCCATCCAGGGTACGGTGCCGTGGAGGCCTTCGGTTCGCGTGGCTCTGTGAGTCTCGACTACCGCAGTTTTTGGTCGAATGCTCCTGGAGGCACGGACTGCATGTCGCCGAGTTCGGGGGAAAGGCGGTAGCCACCCAGTTCGATGCCGACTTCCGCTAGCTGTTCTGCGGCCTGACGGCTGCGCCTCAAAGCGTCCCAGTCCACCCTGGAATTGGCTTTAGCCATTTCCTCAAACACGCTGAGATCCTCCCTCATAGTCCTACAGCCTAGAAGAAATTGGGTGTATGTACGAACGACGGATTCCCGGATGCCTGCATGTAGCTGTTCGTAAACCAGAAGTAGTCCCACGCTGCGACCTTCAGGTCGGGGTAGCCGTCGAGGTCGTCTATCTTCAGCTTTAGCTCCCCTCTAAGAGTGTCCATGTCTATTCCCCGCCCGTGCGTGAGCCACTTCGTGTGATTGTTGAGCTTGCGCGCAATTTCCTCGGCGCGGTTTTCTCTCATCTTGGTCGTGACAGGGGTGCGGCTGGTCTCAGTCACAGTCCAGTCCTTGAATTTGTACTGGGTGAGCCACTCTTTCAGAAGGCTTATCGAGAGGTCGCGTGCCAACTCGAATCGGTGAAGCTCAGCCAGGTCCAGCTTTTGCAGAAGCACCAGCTCGGCAGTGGATAGGGC
>JAPPKI010000209.1 GCA_028820035.1 bacterium
ATGTGGCGGTCGGCCTGTTGGTTTGCATCGGGCTGATTTTGTGGGCCGTGCTGGGATGAGGCTGGATTAGAACGCCCCTTCGATCACCCGCAGCTCGCGGCCCATTACTTCGGCAACGTCGAATCGAAGCTGCACCGGTCCCGAGCGCTCCTGCTCGGCCAACCACTGGACAGCCAACCGGCGTATCCGCCGCTGCTTCTGCCATCCCACAGCCTCGGCGGGAGAGCCGAAGGCCAGCGACGACCGGGTCTTGACCTCGCACACGGCAACAATCGGCCCCCGCCTCACGATCACATCCAACTCTCCGTGCCGACACCGCCAGTTGCGCTCGAGAACCTCGAACCCATGGCGGCGATACCATCGAGCCACGCGGTCTTCGCCCCAGCGACCCAGGGCCTGTCGGTATGCCATGCCCCCACGCTAGGAGGCAGGTGTGACAGTTGGATCGGAGGGATGCTAGAAGCGCTTCTCCTTAACCCGGGCGGCCCGGCCGATGCGATCGCGCAGGTAGTAGAGCTTGGCCCGGCGCACATCGCCCCGGGTGCCGATCTCGATCTTGGCGATGATGGGTGAGTGAACGGGGAATGTACGCTCCACTCCCACGCCGAAGCTCACCTTTCGGACGGTGAAGCTCTCCCGGATTCCGCTGCCCTGTCGCCGGATGACCACTCCCTCAAATATCTGGACCCGCTCGCGGTTACCCTCCACCACTCGGACATGCACTTTGACTGTGTCGCCGGAATTGAATTCAGGAATGTCGGAGCGTCTTGTGTCGCGATCGACGATGTCGGTGGGATTCATGGCACGCCCCTTGTGAGTGATTCAGCGCCCATCTCAAGCTTTGGGGCGCAAGAGAAAATCATACCCTCCTTGTTCAAGCGAGGCCGAACTCTTCCAAGAGCGCCTGCTCCGCGTCGGTCAAACCACCACGGGCATCAATCAGGTCTGGACGCATGGCCACCGTACGGGCCAGAGACTGCGCTTTCCGCCAGCGGTCCACGCGACCGTGATCTCCCGACCGCAGCACTTCGGGCACCGTCCAGCCCCGAAACTCGGCAGGCCGGGTGTAGTGGGGGTACTCCAACAGACCATCGCTGAACGACTCGTCAGCGGCCGACATCTCGTTGCCCAGAACGCCGGGAATCAGCCGGCCCACGGCCTCGATAACCGCCATCGCCCCGACCTCGCCGCCGGCCAGCACGAAGTCTCCCAGGGACAGCTCCCCATCCACGAGATGATCCCGAACTCTCTGGTCTACCCCCTCATAGCGACCGCATAGCAGCGAGAAACCGCCCCCCGAGACCAGCTCCTGGGCGACGACCTGGTCAAACTGCCGTCCAGCAGGCCCCAGCAGAAACAAGGGTCTAGGGGGGCTGGCCTGCTCTACCGAGTTGAACAGGGGCTCCGGCATCATCACCATCCCCGCACCGCCGCCGAAGGGGGAATCGTCAACCGAGCGGTGGGGATCGCCCGCGCCCGCTCTGAGGTCATGAACACGCACTTCAAGCCGGCCCTGATCCACCGCCCTCCCGATCACTCCATAGCCCAAGAACACCTCGAACATTGACGGGAAGATGGTGAATACGTCGACTCTCATATCTCGTCGAACAAACCGTCTGGCCCATCCACAATCAATCGATCACCTTTTTGCTCCAGCAAGAAGGTGAGGGGCACCAAAGCACCGGACCCCAAAACCAGCAGGTCGCTGGCCGGGTTGGCTTGCACTGCTTCAACCCGGCCTCGCTCTGTTCCGTCGGTTTCGCACACTGTCATGCCAATCAGCTCATGGACCCACAGCTCATCGGGATCGGATATGGGCTCTGCCTTCAGCGGTATGCCTCGCAAGGTTTCAGCGGTACTCCGGTCGCTGATCTCGGCGAACTGCACAATCCAGCGCTGCTGAAAGGGCCGAGCCTCCTCCACGGTGAGCTCACCGAAGTCAGCGCAGAGCACGGCCCCGACTTCCAGTCGCTCAAGGCGGTTGGTCCACAACGTGACCACGACCTCTCCCCGGATTCCATGAGCCCGGTCGACACGGCCGATCTCCAGCAGAAGGGGCGCCTCGGATTGATCAGTCGACGAATTCGACGTCGATGGAACTCGTGCAGCGCAACGCCGACCGCCTGACCGTGATTGATCAGTCGACGAATTCGACGTCGATGGAACTCGTGCAGCGCAACGCCGAC
>JAPPKI010000531.1 GCA_028820035.1 bacterium
GCGTGTCGCGTTCTGTGGCCTTGGGGCTTTTGCGCAACCTTGTCGAGCAGGGTCGATTGGTGAAGTCGGGCACCGGGCGCGGCGCAAAATACACCCTCGCTGAGCCGTAGACGAGATCCCCGATCCGATCGGCGAGTAGATGTCACTGGGGTTCACTACGATTTGGTTCGCAATGGAGCGACGCAATCCCCCCGTTCTTCCCGCTGACACGCCTCAACACATTTGGCGACGCCAGATGGGCTCCATCCGCGCCCGCACAGTGCCCGAGCGGCTTGAGGAATGGCGGCAGCTCAATGAAGCCGGTGCGATCATGGAGGAACATTCGGTGCGCAATCGCCACCCTGAATACAACGACCGCGAGGTCTTCTTGGCCCTTGTCGTTTCGCGCTATGGCGAGGAGCTTGCCCATGAAGTGTGGCCTGACTCTCTGGGAATAGAACCCTGATCGAGCTCGCTGCCGCGCTGAAGCACACCATCGGCGCTTTTGAATCCGCGGATGTGGACTACATCGTGGTCGGCTCGACGGCCGCCGCTGCTTGGGGAGTGGCTCGAATGACTCGCGACGTGGACATCGTTGTCCTCTTGGCCAAACTGCGGTGGCGCCTCGAATCGCGCTCTGAAATCCAGTGGCGAGACTGCGTCGAGATCGCCGCTATCAACGACCTTGACCTCAGTTACATGCGACGGTGGGGACCCGAACTCGGCGTAGAAGAAGACTTGGCCGATCTGCTGGACGGTTGACCTACGGGCCTGCCATGCGTTGAGCATAGAAGGCCAGCGGTGCGGCTCTTACACTCCAATGCTATCAAGGTTCTGTTTGTCTGCACCGGGAACATCTGCCGCTCGCCGATGGCCGAGGTCTTGTTCGGCCACCTGGCCCCCGACATTCAGGTCGGCTCGGCCGGGACCATGGACTGGAGCGGGCAGCCCGCCCACGAAAACGCCATTGCCGCCATGGCCGAGCGGGGACTGGACCTGTCGACCCACCGCAGCCGCCGCCTTTCGGAGTATCTGGTGGATGAGTCCGACCTGATCGTGGTCATGACCCGCAACCACGGTTGGGCGGTGGAGGCCCGCAGCGAGGCCAAGGCGGCAGCCACGTTCCTGCCCGCCGAGCTGAGCCGTCTTGCCGACCAGGTTGGCAACCGCAACGGGGCCGACTCCCAAGCGTGGGTCGCCCAACTGCACACCCAGCGCGAAGCCCAAACCAGCACCCGGTTCATCGGCCGGGCCGCCGATGAGATTCCCGACCCCATCGGGGAGCCTTTGCCCTACTTTCGGGTGATTGCCGACCGTTTGGAACGGGAGCTGGCCCCGGCCGCCGCTCGATTGCTGTCATAGCTGCGGCGACACTTTGCGCGCACTCTCAATAACTCCCTAAGGTCTGACAACTTGCAGTCGGTTGAGGCCCGGCTGCCCAAAGCCAAACCCGAGGGGGTCATGCTCATGAAATCGCGTTGGTTGAGGCTTCTTGCCGTCCTGTTGGCGCTGACGGTGTTTGCCGTCTCCTGCGGCAACGACGATGACGACGGCGACGGAGTCACCGCAGGTACGCCGGCACCCGCAGCCGAGGAGCCGGAAGACGAGGTTCCCGCCGAGGAAGCTCCCGCCGAGGAAGCTCCCGCCGAAGATGCTCCCGCCGAGCAGGCCCCGGCCGATGAGCCAGAAGATGAGCCGGTGGTGACCATCGAGGAGTCCGAAGAGGTGGAAGAGGAAGAAACAGGTGGAGTGCCCACCGGCAACACCGGGTACATCCCTGGTGAAATCCTCACTACCGAATGCTCAGACGGGCGGCCGACTGGCGGCAACCTCACTATCGGCATGTTCGGTGAAATCGTCGGCTGGGACCCCACTTTGATTCAGGGCGGGGCCTCGCTGGGGGGCACTCAGATGATCGCCATCTACGGCGCGCTGTTCTACGAGGACTTCGCCACTGGCCAGTTGATACCCGGTCTGGCCGAGAGCATCTCCACTGAAGACAATGAGGTGTTCACGCTGAAGCTGCGCGAGGGCGTCAACTTCACCGACGGCACCCCGTTGGATGTCGACGCACTGATCTGGAACATCGAGCACCACCAGAATCCTGATATCGGGTCGCAGTCGCGGGCTCAGGCCGATCTGATCGCTTCGTGGGAGAAGATCGACGACTACACCATTGAGCTCACTGCCACCAGCAAGAACGCGG
>JAPPKI010000090.1 GCA_028820035.1 bacterium
ACTACGGGGCGGCGGTGCTGGCCCCGCTGCTGAAGTCTCTGGGCCGCGACGATGTGAGGGTAGTGCCGGTGGAAAACCGGTTCTTCGGCGGGACCACCGCGGTGGCTGGGCTGCTGGTGGGCGAAGACATCGCCCACACGTTGTCCAACCAGCCGGAGGGCCACCGCTATCTCTTGCCCGACGTGTGCCTGTCGCAGGGGATGTTCTTGGACGGCACCCGGCCCGACGACCTGCCCCGCCCTGTGGAGGTGGTTCCCTCCGACGGGATCGCGCTGCGAAGGGCGCTCGGTGGCTAGCTCCCTGCCCACGGTGGCGATCGTCGGACGGCCCAACGTGGGCAAGTCCACGCTCATGAACCGGGTCCTTGGACGCCGAGAGGCCATTGTGGCCGAGCAGCCCGGCGTGACAAGGGACCGCAAGGAGATGCCGGCCAGCTGGCAAGGGCGGGACTTCACGGTGGTGGACACCGGCGGCTGGCTACCGCAGGGTTCGGGCGACAACGCCTCGATGGACGCCAAAGTGTCGGCCCAGAGCGAGAAGTCCATGGAAGGTGCCGACGTCGTGGTGATGGTGGTGGACTCGCATGCCGGCATCACTGGTGACGACGAAGGAGTGGCGGGACGGCTGCGGGGCCGGGCCGGGCCGGTGCTGGTGGCGGTCAACAAGGTGGACGACGAGGCCCACGAGGACCTCATCTGGGAGTTCATCCGCCTGGGTTTGGGCGACCCCTTCCCGGTGAGCGCGCTTCACGGACGGGGAGTGGGCGATCTGCTGGACGCGGTGATGGCTGTGTTGCCCGATGAGCCAGCCGCGGCCACCGACTCCGATACCGAGTCCGAGGCTGGTGCCGACATGGTCTCGGTGTCTGGCCAGCCAGGGGCCGATCACCCCATGGTCTCGGTGTCTGGCCAGCCAGGGGCCGATCACCCCATGGTCTCGGTGTCTGGCCAGCCAGGGGCCGATCACCCCATGGTCTCGGTGTCCATCGTGGGTCGGCCCAATGCGGGCAAGTCCACCTTGTTCAACCGCCTCATTGGCGATGACCGATCGGTGGTCCACGATCAGCCGGGCACGACGCGCGACGCCATCGACACCGTGGTGGAAACCGAGTTGGGGCCGATTCGGTTTGTGGACACCGCGGGCATGCGGCGTCGAGCCCGCATCGACCAGGCCACCGAGTACTACTCCCTGCTGCGAGCCTTGGCCGCGGTTGACCGATCCGACATCGCCCTGTTGGTGATCGACGCCACCGTGGGGGTAACGCACCAGGATCAGCGCCTTGCCGAGCGCGTAGACGGCGCGGGTTGCCCCATCGTGGTACTGCTCAACAAATGGGACTTGCTTGATACCGAGGCCCGGGAGGCGATTGCCCTCGACATCGACCACCGTCTGCACTTTTTAGGCGACGCGGCCGTCCTTCGGGTCAGCGCCTTGTCGGGGAAGGGACTGAATCGGCTCTTGCCCGAGCTTCGGGGCGTGATCGCCGAGTACCGGCGTCGCATTCCCACCCAGGCGGTGAACCGGGTGCTGCGTGACGCCCAGGCTGCCCATCCTGCCCCCGACGGGGCTCGGGTGCTGTACGCCACCCAGGGGGCGGCCGATCCTCCCACCTTCACCCTGTTTGCCAACCGGACTCTGCCCCGCACCTATCTTCGCTATCTGGAGCGCAGTCTGCGAGAGGCATTCGACCTCGGATCAGTTCCGGTCAAGCTGCGGGTGCGCCGCCGTTCCGGGGAGTAATTGCCAAGAAAGCGCTAAGAACTCCGCCATCTTGCGGGGTAACCTTCGGCAATGGAGAACCTTCTCCTCGTGCTGACCGCGGGGGTCTGCGCGGTGGCTGCGGGCGTGTTCACCCGAGCGGCCCGGCATCGCTACCGGTTCCTGCTCCGCATTGAGGGAACCCACGCGGGCGAGGGGTATGACGAAGAGGGCGAATACGCCTACGAGGCGGCCCGCACGCTGGCCCAGTCCAGCTTCCGCCGGGACGCCCATTCTGCCTTGCTATACGCGGCCCTGACTGTGGTGGCGGCAATGACCGCAGCCTTGGAGTCCCGCGCGGTGGCCGCCATCCTGGCCCTAGTGGTAGTACCCGCCCTGTTCCCGCTGTGGTGGGGAAGGCGATCGGTGGCCGAGGCCCGACTCACTCAGGAGCGGTTCGAGATGGAGCGTCGAGCCG
>JAPPKI010000398.1 GCA_028820035.1 bacterium
CGGACCTTTGAAGAATGCAAGGCGCTCCTGAGTCGCATTGATGCGCCTTGGGCCCCGGTCCAGTCCGTCGAGGAACTAGTCGACGATCCACAGGTCTTGGCCAACGACTATGTCGGCGAGGTCCGGGTTGACAGCGGTGAGTCGTACACGCTGCCCGCCGTACCGGTGCAATTCGACGAGCAGCCCCCACCTTTGCGGCGGGCACCAGAGCATGGGGAACACACCGAAGCCATCTTGTTGGAGCTGGGCCGCAGCTGGGACGACATCCAGACACTGAAGACCGCCGGAGTTATCCCCTGAATTCCAATCGTGAGCTGAACCAATTCCTGCTGGAACCCGTCATCGACGGAGCCAGCTAGGGAACTCCAAGAGGCTGTCGGTCAGGCGGGGTTGTTCAGCACCAGGCGCCGGATGCCGTCTTGCCATTTCACCAGGCGGTCGGGGCGCAGGGCCTCCATGCGGCTGGTGTCCATGACGGTGCTGGGGATGGCGTTCTCAGACTCGACGATCTGAGGCGGGCCGCAGCCGTCGACCTCGGCCATGAACTCGCACCACTCGGCCACCGACACCAGTCCGGGGCTGGCCCAGTTCAAGGTGGTGGCGGGAACCGAGGCTTGGTCGAGCAGCACCGGGATGTCGGCAACGATGTCCTCGTCGTGGTTGAGATTGTAGCGGGCGCCATCGGTATGGACTTCTATGGCCATGCCCGCCCGCATCATCAACAGGTGGAAGAGAGGCCAGCCATTGGTGTCGCCGTAGGGTACGTTCAGCCGAGCGATCACCGTGGGCAGATCGAACTCCCGGGCCGCAAACCGGGCCACCGACTCCGAGGCGATTTTGGAGATCGAATACGTCGGCATCATGTGCGCGTGGTGGTTTCCGTGGGGGCTGTCCTCGGTGAACGGCTCGCCTCCGTTGGGCTGATACACCGCTCCCGATGAACAGTGAAAGAAGGCATCGGCATCGCGGAAATGGCTCATCAAGTGGCCGGTTGCCTCAGAGCACACCGCCAGATCCGTCTTCCAGTCGCCGGTCTTGATCACCGCCAGGTTCACCACGACATCGACATCTCGGGGAACTGCGGAGAAGTCGGCGTTCACGAAGTCGACGGCGATGCACTCCACTCCCCCAGCCTCAAGGTCGGCCCGGGCAGCCGCATCGGAGAACCGGGCCAGCGCTATCACCCGATTGTCAGCCGCCAGCGACTTGCACAACGGCGGTCCCACCATCCCCGTCGGTCCCGTCACCACGATGGTCTTATCGGTCAACTCCACGATGAACTCCTCTGGATTTCGCCGGAGTCAGAGGGGTACGCAATCCCTCCTACCTGCTATCGGCGGTGGCCTCTCAAGTTAGCGCGTCTGCGTATCCGCCCTCGGGTGATCGGGATCGACCGCGCCGACGCCGATGTCATCGCTGACCTGGCCACCGCCGTCTTCTCGGCACCAACTTGCGAACGAGTACGTTCGGGGCCGTGACAAGCATGATCCGACGGTTTTACGTCCTCCCGTTGATGCCTGGAATACCCGACGAGAAGGTGCAGGAGATGGTCGATGTGCTGAACGCCGCCGATCGATTCATCCCGGGCCTGTTGGATTCCTCCGCCGGCGTCGATCTCCACTCCCGCACCGTGTTGTGGGAGAACACCTTTGTCGACGAGGCGAGCTACTCCGGCCCCTACATGGTGCACCCCTACCACATCGGGGCTGTCGACAACTACGTAATGCCCGACAGCCCCGAGTGCATCACCGACAACACCTACGCCACCCGCTATACGACGCCTGACGCCACCCACGAGGTGCGAGGCGGAATTCGCAGGGTGCTATTACTAAACGCGGCCAACGACGCAGACGCATCGGCGCTTGAAGCCCTCGCGGCACAGTCCCAGGGCATTGCGGCATCCGCCTTCGGCGCCGACGACGTGGGGTGGGTGTCGGCCAAGGGCCGGCCCTGGACCCATGTCTGGGAGCAGGCCTTCACCGACATGGACCAGCTGGAGCATTACCTCAGCACGAAGGACGGGATGGCCTGTTCGAGTGTCGAGGGCTTTGCCAGCCTCGGCATCGACTTGGGCTCGCTGAGGGTCTTCACCTGCCCGTTCGAGCTCTCACCCGTCCAAGACCAGTCCCCACCCCCGCCGCCACCAGACGCCACTCCGGTGCTGTACACCAT
>JAPPKI010000282.1 GCA_028820035.1 bacterium
GCTGGTTCGGCGGCACCTACGGCGGCGGCGCCCAGGAGTTCTTCAAGCTCCTCAAGGCCTGGCGCGACGAGGGCAGTCTGAAGGGCCTGGAACTCCGCAGTTGACGGGCGACCAGCTCATCGTATTAGGTGACCGGAATTTCTGACTATAATCTGGGCCAATGGAAGAAGTCCCTAGGGAGACTGCCAGGACTATGCCGGCCAATGAGTTCAAGACCCACTGCCTGCGGGTGATGGACGAGGTGGCTGAGACCGGCCAAGAGGTGATAGTCACCAAGCACCGCAAGCCAGTGGCGAAGCTCGTGCCGATGCCTGCAACCGGAGGCATCGTCGGCCTGTTCAAGGGTGTGATGACGGTCTCCGGCAATATCGACGAGCCTGCCTTCCCTCTAGATGAGTGGGAGGTCTTCTCCAACCCCGAGCAGGTGGTCAACCCCATGTCCAGAAGGAGATGATGCTCACGCTGGACACCAACGTGCTCATCGGCGTCACCCTTGATGACGGCCGGGTTGGCCCTCTCTTCAGGGCTGAAGCAGAGAGTCTTGTTGCCGAGCGCAGGCTGGCTGTGTCCTCGGCAGTGGTGCTGGAGATGGTGAGGCTCAACAGGGACGGAGTGATCTCAATGGGGATGCACCCACTGGTGTGGTGCCGGAATCTGTTGGGCACAGGTGTTGTGGACATTCCCGTTGATTACCGCATTGCTGCTGAAGCAGTGCTGTTGGCCGACAGGGGCTTTCATCCCGACCCAATGGATCAGGTGATCGCAGCCACGGCCATTGTGTGCGGTCACGAACTCGCCACCTTTGACGAGGACATCATCTCGTGGGCAGAGAGCAATCCAGAACTGCAATTGGTTGACCCCCGCAGGTGAGGCAGTTGGCCTGTATACGAGACAGGGCAATGGTTGGCCTGCCGATGAGTTCTCCCACACGACTAGTTTGAAGAAAAAGGTGATGACGCTCTGAGGCTTGGCGATAAGAAAGCGTCACTCCCGTCAATAGGGTAGGGGGACACCAGCAGAGGAGTAACGAAACGTGGCAGTCTCTGAAACCGAACTGGCCTTCCGCCGCCGATGGTATGAGGCCCACCGCGCCCGTCTGAAGGCCGATGGGGAGCAGTATCGCCACAGGATGGAAGAAGTCGACGGGTTCGTCGAGAGCGCATCAGAGGCGCTAGAGCTCCTCGACGACCTGCGTCGCACCGGAGACACCGCCTCCTTCGTGCAGAACATGCGGAAGTGGGCGGTAAAGCCGGGCACGCTTGCCTTCAACGGGCACAGCGGCCAGAAGATGCTGAACCAACTAGAGCAGCGGGCGAGCAGCCCTCGTGAATTGGCGACTCTGCTGGGAGATGCCCTGTACGCGCCTTCTTCCGACGATGAAGCCGCATCCAAGATCCAGGCTGTGGTCGGCTATGTGAAGACTATAAAGGTCAAGGGTCATCCCGCGCCGGGCCATGTGCCCTTCTTGCTCTCCTACTTCTGGAGTCTGGCCGACCAGCGCAATTGGTCGGTCATCTGGCCGAGCGCCGCGGCGTTTGCCGAATTTCTTGGGGGAGACGACCTGCCCCAGAGCGGGGCAGAGAAATACCGCCTCTACATGAAGCGGATTGAGGAGGTGGCCGCTGATGTCGCCGAATTCGAGATCACCGCGAAATGGTGGGACGACCAAAAGGCGGTGATCCTCGACGAGGTGCTCGCCGATCGTGCTGGGCATGGAGTGGCCAACCGCGGTGTTGACCGGGATGACCTGGAAGCCAATGCCCGTGCGCTGGCAAGAGTTTCGCAGTGGTGGGGCAAAGCAGTGGAAGACGACGTTCTGGCCGCGCTGGGACGGCGCTGCACACTGGTCAAACCGTCTCCGTACCAGGACGACGGGCGTCCCCGCTCCGATCTGAAGATCGATCTGCGCGAGAAGAGCTCTGATCTGTTCTTTCGGGTGTGGCTCAACGAGCGCGGTGCCGCGATTGGCCTGAGTACCGGGCCGAAGAACCGATGGTGGTATGGCCATGCTCTGCCGGTCATCCGAGCTGCCCGTTATCCCGATTGCCGCATAATGGCTGGTCCAGATTCGGAAGTCGGCGAAGCTCTCGGCCTATTGGGGAATCCGACCGAGTTTGTCTACGGACGGTGGGTTGAGCGGGATCGGTTTGGCGACACCGACCTGAGAGCTG
>JAPPKI010000006.1 GCA_028820035.1 bacterium
CCCAGCTCAGGTCGGGATTGTCGCGCTTGGCCTTGAACATCTCGTACATGGAGCCCGGTGCGTTGGTCTTGTCGAACTTCACGTGCATGAAGTTGTAGGGCCGGTCGCCGACCTTGACTTCCCACTCCCCGTCGGCCCTTTGGCTGGCGGTAATGGCCATTTCCGCGTAACGAGACTCGATGTGGCGGCTGAAGCAGTCGGGGGCCTCGTAGTAGTGGTTGTCGGAGTCGAACGTGCGGTAGCCGAGAGCGGCCATGGGGTTCAGCTTAGAGCCAAGACCAGAATGTCAATCGTTAGCGCGACGGCAAAGTGGAGGGCGGCACCCAAGTACACCGAGCCAGTGCGGAGGCTGAGGAAGCCGAGGACGGTGCCGGCGACGATGGAGCCGAGGGCCTCGGCCAGGGGTTTGGTGAGGTGGATCATCACGTAGGGGATGAGGGCGATGAACACGGCCATGGCCCCGAAGCGGCGGGCGAGACCATGGACCAAAACGCCGCGGAAAAAGAACTCGAGGGCCAGGAACTGTCCGGCGTACACCGCCTGCCAGATGTAGAAGCGGGGCCAGTAGCCAATGCCGGGAGGAGGCTCGTAGAACGGGTAGGTGTCCTGGAATTCGCCGTTGAAGCTGGCCGCCACCACGAACGGCAGTAGCACCAAGTAGAGGCCCAAGTAGAGGGGGGCGTGGCGGCGGAGCTCGGGGCCGGCCTTGAGGCCGAGGTCGCGCAAGCGGGTGCGCAGCGCGTAGCGGGCCACCAGCACGGCGGGCACCACGTAGACCACCCAGCGGAACAGCCCCCAGTACATCCGGCGGTTGAACGAGGCGTGCTCGGATTGGCCCAGGGCCCGGTCAAACCGGTTGGACGGCCCGTCGAGAGCCACGCCGTCAAGCGTGGCGGTGAGCCAGTCGGTGGTGGACGACAGTCCGCCGTAGCGGATGGCGATGACCGTGCCGATGGCCAGCAGAATCAGCGTGACCGCATTGCCGTCCACCTCACTCGGCGCCGGAGCCGCGGCCCGAATCCGGCCGCCGATCCCGCTCATCGGCCAGGACTCAATGGGCCGAGCGTCACGGGGTGAGGTACCACCCGCCGGAGATGTTGATCACCTGGCCGGTGATGTGGGCCGACTCGTCGCTGCACAGAAAGGCGATGGTGTTGGACACGTCCTCAGGCTCGCCGTGGCGGCGCAGCGGGGTCTCGTGCTTGAACGACTCGTAGTGCTCGGCCTGGGCGTCCACCCACTTGGATCGGATCAGGCCTGGCGCCACCGCGTTGGCCCGGATGTTGTATGGCCCGCCCTCGATGGCCGCACCTCGGGTGACCTCATTGAGGGCGGCCTTGGCCGCGGCGTACGGCCCCTCCCGGCCATTGCCCCCCAGGTAGGCGGCCACCGACGACACATTGACAATGCGCCCCCACTGGCGATCCCGCATAGCCCCGATGGTCCGCCAGATCAGCCACCAGCAAGCAGTGAGGTCCACGCCGATGACCCAGTCCCAGTCCTCGGGTTTGTAGTCGAAGATGCTCCCCTGCACATTCACCGCCGCGCTGTTCACCAGTATGTCCACAGACCCCATCTCGGCGTAGACCTGGTCCATAGTCTGGGCCATGTGCTCGCGGTCGCCGATGTCAGCTACCGCAGCCATCACCGGCACGTCATAGGCCTCCCGCAGGGCATCGGCGGTCTCATTGGTACGACGCTCGTGGTTGTCCAGCACCACGATCCCGGCCCCGTAAGAGGCCAGCGTCCGGCACGTGGTCGACCCAATAGCCGCTCCCGCCGCACCCGTGACCAGCGCGACCCGACCGGCAAACTCATTCTCCGCAGGCATGGGGCGATGGTAGCTATCCGACGAGGTCGCGGTTGTGGGCGTGGCGTTTGGCGGCGGCTACGGCGGCCATGGCTTCAGCGAAGCGTGTGAATGCGGGGAGATTGGCATCAAGGCAGGTTTGCTGGATGCGGGTGGCGGTTTCGGGTGGGGCGCAGTCGAGGTTGCGGAGCACGAGAGATAGGCGGGTGTGGGGCCAAGCGCGGGCCGCGGTGGTTTCTATGATGGGGAACAGGCGCTCGATGCCGTCGCCGGCGTAGCTGAAGAAGGCCTGGACGTTGGAGTGGATCACCACGTCGGGATAGGACTGGGTCTCGAGGATGGGGTCGAGGGCTTTGACC
>JAPPKI010000419.1 GCA_028820035.1 bacterium
GCGTCGGCGATGACGTCGCCGATGGCGGTGTCGGCGGCCGAGATGGAGGCCACCTGGGAGATCTCCTCTTTCTGGGAGATATCCTGGGCCTGATCGGCCAGGGAGTCCACCGCCGCGGCCACCGCCTTCTCGATGCCCCGCTTGAGGCTCATCGGGTTGGCGCCCGCGGCCACGTTGCGCAGGCCGTGGCGGACCATGGCCTGGGCCAGCACGGTGGCCGTGGTGGTGCCGTCACCGGCGATGTCGTTGGTTTTGGTGGCCACCTCTTTGATGAGCTGGGCGCCCATGTTCTCGAACTTGTCGTCGAGCTCCACCTCGCGGGCGATGGACACGCCGTCGTTCGTGATGGTGGGGGCACCGAACTTCTTGTCGAGGACCACGTTGCGGCCCTTGGGGCCCAGGGTCACTTTGACCGTGTCGGCAAGCTGGTTGACGCCTGCCTCAAGGCCCTGACGGGCCTCCTCCTGGAACTTGAGGATCTTGGTCATTTGACGATTGCCAGCACATCGCGGGCCGACAAGATCAACAGATCTTCGCCGTCCGCGGTGATCTCGGTGCCGCCAAACTTGCTGTACACCACGGTGTCGCCAACGGAGACGTCCATCGGGATGAGCTCGCCGGTGTTGTCGGACCGCTTGCCCGGTCCTGTGGCGAGAACCTCACCCTGCTGGGGCTTCTCTTTGGCAGTGTCGGGGATGACCAGGCCGCTAGCGGTCATCTCTTCAGACTCACCGGGGCGGACAACGATTCGGTCATCAAGGGGCTGTAGCGCCATCTTGGCCTCCAAAAGGTTGGTTTACTTGAGCTTTAGCACTCTCAATAGGCGAGTGCTAAGAGTAGGGCGTTAGCCGCCCCCAGGCCAATTCAGACTGCCGGTTCCCCCGACTGCATAAAGGGAAGCGGGAGGTTGGGATCGGCGCCGGTGTCCAGCGGGGAGGGACCGTCGAGCTGAAGCCGCTGCCAACCGGCGGCAGCCACCATTGCTGCGTTGTCGGTACACATGGAGCGGCTGGGCAAGAATCCGCTGATGCCGGCGGCCACACAGGCGTCGAGCAGTCGTTCCCGCAGGGAGGAGTTGGCCGCCACCCCGCCGGCCAGGCACAGGCCCTTGGCCCCGTATTGCTCGGCAGCCTTGCGGGCCTTGTGGATCAGCACGTCTACCACCGCTTCCTGAAACGACGCCGCGATGTCAGGCACATCGAGGTCGGGGTTGTTTCGCACGTGGTTGACCACTGCGGTCTTTAGGCCGCTGAACGAGAAGTCGTAGCCGTCGTCGTACATGGGGCGGGGGAAGGCCACCGCCTCGGGATTGCCGGTCATGGCCAAGCGGTCGATGACTGGGCCCCCGGGATAGCCCAAGTCCATGAAGCGGGCCACCTTGTCGAATGCCTCACCGGCGGCGTCGTCCAGAGTTTGGCCGATGAGCCGATAGCGGCCGAATGCCTCCATGAGCACCAGCAGGGTGTGGCCACCGGAGACCAGCAGCACCACTACCGGCAGCTCCAAATCGGGTTCTTCCAGGAACGATGAGTAAAGATGGGCTTCCAGGTGGTTGACGGCCACGAACGGCACATCCCACACCAAGGCCAACGACTTGGCTGCGCTCACTCCCACCAGCAGCGAGCCGATAAGGCCGGGGCCTGAAGTAGCAGCTACCGCCTCCACATCGTGGTCGCTGAGGCCGGCCTCGATCACCGCTTGGGCCACCACCGGGGTGAGCAGCTCCACATGGGCCCGACTGGCGATCTCCGGGACCACGCCGCCGTAGCGGGCGTGCAGATCCACCTGGCTGCTGATCACTGAAGAAAGAACGGCGGAGGGGCCAGAGACCACGGCCGCCGCGGTTTCGTCACAGGAGGTCTCGATGCCCAAGACGATGGCGGGCGCCTCTTGAGGGGTTTCCAGAGCGGTCATGCGCAGTCCAGTTCTACCGCGATCTTGATGAGACGGTCGGCATAGTCGGGTTGTTGGATGTTGTCGGCCCGCATCACTACGGCGTCGGGAGACAGCCCCATGTTCTTGTAATACCCCCGCTGAATGCCCACCGGGGCAAGGCCGAAGCGCCGATAGAGGGCCTGGGCGGCGGGATTGTCGGCAGCCACCTCCAAGGCGAGGCTGGTATTGCGGCGGCAGGCGGCCAACGCCAGGGCCAAGAAGAGCCGGGCGCCGATGCCCTGACCGCGGCAATCGGGTGACACGGTGACCGTGGTGATGTGGGCTTCGTTCTCCTCGAAGGCCACCCCAGCATGGCCCACCAATTGACCGGGGCAGAAGCCAGTGGCATTGGCATCACCCACCAATTGACCGGGGCGGGCGATCACATAGAGCCGATCCGCGGGGCGGGCCAACTCCGCCTCGTAGACATCCCGAGACCAGGGAATGGGGTAGCACTGGGCGTCGATGGCCATGACCTGGGGCAGGTGATCGGAGGTCATGGGAACAATCATCTGATCAAGAGTCATGGGAAGGATGGGTGAGCGTGCCTGTTTGGAGTGCGGGACTGACATGGGAACAATCATCTGATCAAGAGTCATGGGAAGGCTCATCGGGTGTTCCAGTTGATGTCGGCGTCGGGAACCCGAAGGTATATCGGTTTGAGTTCCCAGGGTTTGACAAACTCCTCCCGCAGCGCCTGAGCGTGGGCTAGTTGTACTAGCGACGCAGCCGAGGGGTGGGCCAGATCTTGTTCGGCGATCTCGGTCTTCTGGAGCCGGTGGAACACCTCGTAGTAGCGGCGGGCGCCGTCGCCCACCAGCAGCACTTCTTCGCTGGTGGCCAGCAACTCGGAGGCCAGATCGTCCGGGGTACCCACTTGGGCCTCTGACACTCGCTGGATCCCGCCGGGCACTTGACGGTAGAAGGCGTAGAACAGCTCACTGCGGCGGGCGTCGATGGCGGCCACAATCAGCCGGTTGGTGTGGCGCACGGCGAAAGCCAGCAGGTCGAGGCTGGATACGCCGATCATCGGTACTCCCAAGGCATAGGCCACCGCCATGGCGCTGGATATGCCCACCCGCAGGCCGGTGTACAGACCGGGGCCGAGATCCACTGCCACGCAACCCACGTCCCGCAGCTCGATCCGGGCCTGACGGGTCACAAACTGGATCTGGGGAGCGATGGTCTCGGCATGGCGCCGACCGCGGGCGCTGTGAGCCGAGGCCAGCACCCCCTCGTGCCCCCCAAGGGCGCATCCCACCTGTTGAGTGGCCGACTCGATGCCCAGGATCAGCACGGTGGGCTCTCCAACCAAGGTTCGACGAGGGCGGTCAGCTCGTCTACTCGGGCTTGCCATCGGGATCCCACTGGGGTGAGCACTACCACCCGCTCGTCAGGAGGGCTGGGACGGCCCTCAACGAAGGTCAGTGCTACTTCGAGATAGTCGCTAGGCAGAGCTTGGCGGATGGCGTCGCCCCACTCGATGAGGATGACCCCGTCGCTGTCGAGCATTTCGGGCAGGCCCAGGTCGAGCACTTCGGAGATCTGGTCGAGACGGAAGACATCGAGATGGTGAAGGAGCAGCCGTCCGTGGTATTCCCGGGCCAGAGTGAAGGTGGGGCTGGTGACCGGTTCGCTGATGCCCAATGCGGCGGCGAACCCCTGAGTGAAGGTGGTCTTGCCCGCGCCCAGGTCACCCACCAGCAGCAAGAGGTCGCCGGCCTGGGCCTGCTCGGCCAGGCTGGCGGCTAATTCCCGGGTGTTGTCGGGAGAGCGGGTGCGGACTCGTATCATTGGAGCGTCTGGGCGCATTCGGGCGAGGGGACGGGAGTCATCCCGACATCGCCATGCGGGCTCGAACCAGATCAGAGCGCATCTGAGCCTCTTGGAGACCGCCGCCCCGCAGCACCGCCGCCGGATGGTAGGTGGGGATGATCACGGCGTCGGTGTTGGGCATCGGGTAGCTCTGGCCTCGCAGCTTGGTGATCCCGGTCTTCGTGTCCAGCAGCAGCTTGGAAGAGAAATTGCCCAGAGTGACCACCACCCTTGGGGCGATGAGCTCGACTTGCTGCTCCAACCACGGGCGGCAGGCGTCGATCTCGTCGGGTTTGGGATCTCGATTGTCGGGAGGACGGCATTTGACCACATTGGCGATGTAGCAACTGTCGCGGGTCAGCCCGATTTCCTCGGCCATCAGCCGGTCGAGCAGCTTTCCCGAGCGGCCCACAAAGGGAAGGCCCTGCTTATCCTCCTCAGCACCGGGTCCTTCGCCAACGAACATGAGGTCGGCTTGGGGGTTGCCCATGCCGAACACCACTTGTGTTCGGCCCTCGGCCAGCCCGCACTTTGTGCAATCGGCAGCTTCGGCGGCAACCTCGGCCAACGTCAACGTCACAGGCCAAGAATACGCCCCCCACCAGCAGATTCGATAGGGGAGTTGCAAGTTATGGACTTGGGCGGGTGCTGCGCTGCCGGAGCGCCTCGGTCCCAAGCCGCTGACGGCAATACTGGTATTCTGCGCAGGCAGGCGCGAGGAGGGGTGCAGATCATGATCGACTGGCTCGGCATCGACCATCTGTTCAAGTTGTCCGGCGGCGAGGTGGTACTGGGATTCCTCACGCCGCTGTTCGTCTGCGTCGCGGTCTTCGTGGCGCACATGATCCTGCCCGGGAAGCGGGTGCCCGGCTACGCCACCGACCGCGAGACCGGCGAGCCCCGCCAATACCGGCTCAACGGATTGGCGGTGTTCGTGCTTGCGCACCTCGTGTGGCTATTCGCGATGCCGCGCGACTGGTTCTACCGGTCGACCATGTATGCGATAGCGGGCGGCGTGGTGATCGCGATCATCGCGAATACCGTCGTGGTGTTCTCCCAGCCCGAAGGCGCACAGAAGAACCGCCTGCTGGCCTGGTGGTTCGGACGTGCGCAAGAGCTGCAATTCTTCAACGGCCGCCTCGACCTCAAGATGTACTTCTACATGGTGGGCGGCACGATGCTGTCGCTCAATGCGTGGTCCGCAGCCGCATGGCACAACGACAACGTTGCCGATGCCAACCCTGGCTTGTTCCTCTACGTCGCCATCAGTTCCTTCTACGTCTTCGACTACTTCGTCTGGGAACGGGTGCAGCTCTACACCTACGACCTCATCCACGAGAACGTCGGATTCAAGCTCGTCTGGGGCGGGCCGTTCGTGTGGGGCTGGATGTTCGTGCTGCCGCTGTGGGGCTTGGCGCCACACGCCGACCCGGGCATCTCAGGCGGCTGGATGTACTTCTGGCTGATCGGCAGCGCAGCGCTGTTCTTGGTGGGCTGGACGATCTCTCGCGGCTCCAACATGCAGAAGTACACGTTCAAGCGCTGGCCCGACCGCAAGTTCCTCGGCATCATCGAGCCGGAGTACATCCAGGCCGGCGAGCGCAAGATTCTGGTCAGCGGGTTCTGGGGGAAAGCACGGCACTTCGGCTATTTCGGCGAAGGCCTGTATGGGATTGCCGTGGCGCTGACCTTTGGCCACTTCTCCAACCTGTGGGCCTGGACGTACGTGGTGTTTATCGTTGCGTTCTTCGTTCCTCGCCAGTTCGAGGACGACAAGGCCTGCGCCGAGAAGTACGGCGAAGAGAAGTGGGCCGAATACCAGGCTCGAGTTCCGTACCGGATCATCCCCGGCATCTTCTAGCGACGACCGGCTGAAGCGGTACCGGAGAGGAGGCCAACGATGTTCGAATGGCTCGGCGTCGGACACCTGACTGAGTTGACTGCGGGCGAGGCGGTGCTGGGGTTCCTAACGCCGTTGATCGTGATGGCCGCCTTCGTCGTGCTCCAGATGATCCTGCCAGGCAGGCGCGTAACCGGCTACGTCGTCGACGCGACCACCGGCCAGCCCCGCAGCTACCGCCTCAACGGCCTGCTGGTGTTTGCGGTGGCCCAGCTTCTGTGGTGGTTCGAGCTCACCGGCATGCCGCGCGACTGGTTCTACCGGTCGTCGCTGTACGCCGTGGCCGGCGGAACGGTGCTCGCCTTCGCCTTGACCTCGATAGCGGTGTTCACCCAGCCCGAAGGCGAGGTCAAGAACCGTTTGCTTGCCTGGTGGTTCGGGCGGGCCCCCGAGATGCAGTTCTTCAACGGCCGCCTCGACCTCAAGATGTACTTCTACATCGTGGGCGGCACGATGCTGTCGCTCAATGCGTGGTCCGGCGCAGTGTGGCACCACGAGAACATTGCAGATCTCAATCCGGGTGTCTTCGCGTTCGCAGCATTCGTCACCGTCTACGTCTTGGATTACTTCATCTTCGAGCGGACGATGCTCTACACGTACGACATCATTCACGAACGGCTCGGCTTCAAGCTGTTCTGGGGCGGGCTCATCGTCTACGGCTGGGTGTTCATCATTCCGATGTGGGGGCTGGCGGCCCATCCCGACCCGGGGATCTCAGGCGGCTGGCGCGTGCTGTGGCTGATCGGTGCGCCTGCGCTGTACGCCGTGGGATGGGTCATCACTCGCGGCGCCAGCCTGCAGAAGTACACGTTCAAGCGCTGGCCCGACCGCACGTTCCTCGGGGTGTTCGCGCCACAGGTCATCGAGGCTGGCGACCGCAAGATCCTGTGCAGCGGCTTTTGGGGCGCCGCCCGGCATTTTAACTACATGGGCGAGTGGTGCTTCGGCCTCGCCATCGCCCTGGTCTGGGGTCATTTCGGCAACCTGTGGGCATGGGTCTACTTCGTCTACGTCATCGCGTTGTTCCTCATCCGCCAGAGGCAGGACGACCGGCACTGCGCCACCAAGTACGGCCCCGAAAAGTGGGCCGAATACCGGCAGCGAGTTCCCTACCGAATCGTTCCCGGCATCTACTGATCCGGCTCGCGAGCCGACGCGCGGTTCAGTGAGGGTGCGGTACGGTCGGCGGTTATGTTGGGAGTTGGCGGGGGAGTGCTGGTGGGGCACTGGACCGATGAGGCGGCCCTCACGGGATGCACGGTGGTGGTGTTTCCCGAGGGAACGACGGCTTCGGGGGAGATCCGCGGCGGTGCGCCGGCGACTCGCGATTTTGCCCTGTTAGCACCAGAGCGGACAGTGAACCAGGTAGACGCGGTGGTGTTGTCGGGAGGCTCGGCCTTCGGGTTGGCGGCGGCCGATGGGGTTATGCGGTGGTGTGAGGAGCAGGGCCGGGGGTTCGAGACCAGAGGCGGGCGGGTGCCCATCGTGGTGGGCCTGTCGTTGTACGACCTAACCGAGGGCGACGGCTCGGTGCGTCCCGGTTCTGATGCCGGTTACGCCGCGGCCCGGATGGCCAGCGATGCGCTCCCGTCGTTGGGGCGGGTTGGTGCTGGCACCGGGGCCACCATGAACAAGTGGCGGGGCGCGCAGAACCGCGAACCAGGGGGGCTGGGCGGCGCCCTGCTCCAAGTGGAAGATGTGCTGGTGGGGGCGTTGGTGGCGGTGAACGCGGCGGGGGAATTCAACGATGGTTCTGTGCAGCAGGCGTTGATCGACGGCACCTATGAGCATCGGCCTGCCAATCCGTTTTCCGACAGCAAAGACGGCGAGGCGCACACCAACACCACCATCGGGGTAATCGCCACCAATGCCATGCTCGACAAGGTGGCCTGCTTCCGGGTGGCTCGTAGCGGCCACAGCGGGATGGCCCGGGCGCTGCTGCCGGCCCACACCGATGGCGACGGGGACGCGCTGGTAGTGGGAGCTTCGGGGCAGGTGGAGGCCGATTTCAACCTGGTCCGGCTCATGGCGGCGGCGGCCGTGGAGACCGCCGTCAAGGCAGTGGGCCGACATTGACCCCTTATGTGGACAATGGGAAAAGGAATATCTCGGTGGGCCATGATGACGGTGCTTGAAAGCAACCGCGAAGGGGATTGACATGAAGGACTTGGCCGGAAAGGTGGCGGTGATCACCGGGGCAGGCAGCGGTATGGGTCGGGCCATGGTGCGAAGAGCCGCTTCTGAGGGGATGCACGTATTGGCGGGCGACATCGACGAGGCCGGGTTGGCCGAGACCGTCGGCGGTCTGGAGAACGCCCAACTCATGTTGACCGATGTGACCAGTCCCGACGCCAATGAGGCGCTGGCCAATGCGGCCCTGGAGCGATTCGGCGGCATTCACCTGGTACATCTCAACGCTGGAGTGCTCACCGGCGGGTTCACCTGGGAGAACACGGTAGACGACTGGCGCTGGGTGTTGGACGTGAACCTGTGGGGCGTGATCCACGGGGTGCGCAGCTTCATTCCCCGGATGCTGGAGAAGGGCGAAGACGGCCACGTGGTGATCACCGCTTCGGTGGGCGGACTCACTTCCGGAGGCCTGCTCGGTCCTTACACCACCTCGAAGTACGGGGCGGTGGCCATCGCCGAGTCGCTGCACCGGGAACTGGACATGATCGGCGCGCCAATTGGGGTGTCGTGCCTGTGCCCTGGCCCAGTGGCCACCGGCATCTTCCGGGCTGAGCGCAACCGTCCCGATACCTACGACGACACCTGCGGCCCCATGTCAGCCGACGCCGAGGCGGCGGCTTTCCACACCGCCTTGATCAACGCCATCGACGAGGGTACCGACCCGACCGAGATCCCTGAGCTGGTATTCGACGCGGTGCAAAACGACAAATTCTGGGTCTTCCCCCATCCCGATTTCAAGGAGAGGATCGCAGCCCGGACCGAGTCGATCATGAATGAGACCAATCCTGAGTACACCGTGGGGCTGCCCGACATTCAATCCCCTGCTCGCTAGCTGGAGGGTGAGTCTGGAGGGGCAGCGGGTCTACTAGGTAAAGCGGAGGGGGACTCGGCGGCCGAGGTGGCAGACGATTTCGTAGGCGACGGTGTCAATGCGCTCGGCGATCTCGGTGGCGGTGATCTCCTCGCTGCCCTGTCGCCCCAGGAGGACCACCTCGTCGCCGGGTGACACGGAGTGGTCGAGACCGCAGTCCACCATGGTTTGGTCCATGGTCACCACCCCGGCGATGGGGCATCGGCGACCGCCGATCAGCACCTCGCCCCCACTCACACCAAGGCGGCGAGTCCAGCCGTCGGCATAGCCGATGGGGATGGTGGCCAGCTGGGTGTCTGAAGGGGCGAAATAGTGGTGGCCATACGACACCGGTGTGCCCGCAGCGACGGTTTTGACCATGGACACCTCGGTGCGCAGGGTCATTGCGGGCTGAAGCGGTAGGCAGTCGGCCAGTGCCGGCGACGGCGGGATGCCGTAGATGGCGATGCCGCAGCGCACCATGTCGAATCGGCCGGCGGGATGGGCCATGGCCACTGCCGAGTTGGCCAGGTGACGACAGAAGTCGTGGTGGCCGCTAAGGCGCAATCGGGACAGCAGATGGTTGTACTGCTCGATCTGGTAGGCGGTGAACGGATTGTCGGGCTCGTCAGCCACCGCGCAATGGGTCCATACACCGGCTAGCTCCAATGTGTCGCGGTCGGCGATGGCATCGGCCAGCATCATGACTTCAGCAGGCGGGGCGCCGACCCGGGCCATACCGGTGTCGACTTTGAGATGAACGGGCAGGCGCTGGTCGGCGGCTGCGGCGGCGGCTGCGGCGGCGGCCAATCCCTCGCCTTGGTACACGGTGGGGATGAGCCGGTGCTCGACTACTTCGGCGAACTCGTAGGGGCGGGGTTCAGAGAGCAGAAGGATGGGGACCTGGATGCCGTCTTCACGAAGCAGTCGGCCTTCGTCTACCAAGGCCACCGCCAGCGTGGTGGCGCCGGCGTCCACCGCGGTTCGGGCCACCGGAATCATGCCGTGTCCGTAGGCGTCGGCTTTGACCACTGCGCAGAGCTCTGCGGGGTGGATGAGCTCGACCAACAACCTGGTGTTGTGGGCGATGGCCTCCAGATTGATGTCGGCCCAGGTCGGTCTCATGGCGCGGCTTTCTGCTGGGTCGTGTCCTCCCATGCTTGAGGCAGGGCCAGGAGCAGGTCGGATGCCGCCATTCCTCCCGACGGACGGATGGTGGCGGCTTCCCCGTGAAGCCAAGCCGCACTGGCCGCCGCCTTCATTGGCTGGATACCGGCGCTGAACAGGCCGCAGATGAGACCGGCCAGTACGTCGCCGGTCCCGGCGGTGGCCAGCCGGGCATCGCCGTTGGCAATCGCCAGCGCAGTCCCATCGGGATCGGCCACCACGGTGGTAGGGCCCTTCAGCAAAACGTGGACTCCAGTGGCTGCGGCCAGCGAGCGAGCGGCGGCGAAGCGGTCGGGATTGGGCGCCTCGCCGGTCAGGATGCGGTATTCGCCGTCATGGGGGGTGAGCACGGTGGGTGCGGGGCGGTCCGACAGCACGTCGGCGGCGTCGGTGCCGAGGGCGAACAGGCCGTCGCCGTCAATAACCAGGGGCAGCGGCGTGCTGCTGGCCAGTTCACGGACCGATTGGACGGTGGCTGGATGTCGTCCCAATCCAGGTCCCACTGCCATGGCCTGGAATCGGGACTGCTCGTCGGCTTCGACGGCATCGGCCCAGTGGTCGGCGGGAAGGGGATGGCCGACGGCCTCAGTGGGTGCCGTGCCTCCAGCCAGAACGCCAGAAGCGTCGAGGCCGGGCGTGCTCAATCTGACATAGCCCGAACCGCTGCGCATTGCCGCCGTGGCGGCCAAGTGGGCGGCGCCGGTCATGCCGGGTGATCCGGCGATGACCCAGCAGGCGGCCTGCCACTTGTGAGCCTCGGCGGGTCGAACGGGAAGCCAACCGCTGACATCGCGGCCTGTGACCAGGTGGGTGCGGGCGGAGGAGACGTCGAGCCCGATAGGTGCCACCGCTACCCGGCCGCAGTACTGAGCTCCGGGATGGAGGACGAGGCCGGGCTTGAGCGCGCCGAAGGCGACCGTTTGGTCCGCGATCCAGGGTTCGCCGACGATCTCGCCGGTCAATCCGTTGATTCCGGAGGGAATGTCGGCGGCCAAGATCGGAGCAGCCCGTTGGGGGTGGTCGGGCAAAAGCGCCGGTGCAGGGGGAATATAGGGCCGGCGCAAGCCGGTGCCGTAGGCGGCGTCGATAGCTAGGTGGGCGGGAGGCATCGACCCGGGCGCATCGGAGGCATCGACCACTGCCACGCGGACGCCCCGTCGTCGCAGCCACTGGGCGGCAGCCCGGCCATCGGCCCCGTTGTTCCCCTTGCCGGCGAGTACGGTTACCCGTCGTCCATAGCCTCCTCCCAGCATGCCCAGAGCGGCTCGGGCCAGCGCGGTGCCGGCCCGTTCAATCAGCTCTTCAACCGGCTCAGGAGCGGCGGCGTCGATAACGGCCATCTCATCAGGGGTGACGATGGGGATCATTTCAGCCAGGATCTCGCAAGCCGTCGCCTGTCCTCTTGGAGCTTGTCATCGCTGGGATCATGGACGCCAGCGGTCGGCCAGCTCGGTTACCGGTTCCAAGAGGAGGTCTTCGGTGGTGATGTCACCCAGTAGATCGAGGCGGAAGTCGGGTTCGGTCTCGGTGACCTCGTCGCGCAGGGCGGCGAACCGGTTCCGATAGCCCTCCAACACCTGTTGAGCATTCTCGGGTGACAGTTTTGGCTGGAATCGCACGTGCAGCAGGGTGAGCCCGGTGGTTTGGCGGTCCTTGACTTCGGGGATGAGCACGATGGTCCGGCCGTCGGAACGTCCTCGAACAGCTTGAACCTGTCGTTCGACTGCCACGAGGTGCTTGCTGCCTCGCAAGGTGGGATCGCGTTCGGCGCGGGAGGCCAATCCCACGGTGATGCCGCCCCGATCGATCACATGAATGGTGGTGCTGGGCGCTTCCGGATCGCCGTTGATGCCGTACCGGATGTACCCGGTGACCTCGGCGACCGCGGGATCGAGGGCGGTCAGAGTGCGCAGGGTTTGGTAGCTGAGCTGATGGCGGGGGGCGCCGGCGTCGAGGGCGGCCCGCACCAGCGGCAGCTCCAGCAGCGACTCCTCGGCCCTTGATATGCCGACGGTGACGGTCTTGGCCTGGTGGCGAATGGCGTCCACCGGTCGGGTAAGTTCGCCCACCGCCACAGTGAGCATGGCGGTGAGGTCTTCCAGCACCACCGCGGGGGTGCCCACTCGACCCCGCTCCAGTTGATAGGCGTCGAGGGGGGCGATGCCCAGGGCGTAGCGGTACATGGAGGCCATCTCCGCGGCGGTTCCTGCCTCGAGGCATCCGTTGTAGCGGCCCTGGCGCAAATCTTGGAAGAACCGCTGGGCGGCAGGAGTGAACTGTGAGCGGAGTTTCTCCAGAAGTTGCTGGCTGTCGATGCCAGCGTCATTGTGAGCATCGCTGGAAGCCACCTCGGCCTCGATGGCCGCACGAGTTTCCCGCAGAGGTTGAGCCAGCTCGTCGATGGCCAACGCCGACTCGTAGCCGAACAGGTGGCCCACCATGGTGGCCAGCACAAAGGCCAGATCGGGCGATCCGGTGGTCGGGGTGGCGATCACCTCGGCTGCGGCGTCAAAGCGGGCTTCTGTACCACTGGTGATCACGATGGGTGCGGCCTTGTGGGCTCGGAAGATGGCCACTTCCTTGGCCACGTCGTCGGCGGTGGAGTCGAACAGCCCGGCGGCGCACACCAGAATCAGCGGTTCGGAAGACAGATCGATGTGCTTTTTGTCCTCGGTGGTGTCGCAGGCGATGGACTTGTAGCACAGCTCCGAGAGTTTGATGCGGACTTCCTCGGCGGCAACGCGGTTGAGCCCATTGCCCACGACGGCCCAATAGGTGCGGCCCAGGGCGTGGCGGCGCACGATGTCGGCGATGCGATCGTGCAAGTTGAGCACTTCGGCCATGGCCGCTGGCAGGTCGCGCAGCGAGGCCAGCAATTGCTGCTGGCGCTCCTGACGACGGGGGTCGGTTGGCTGCCCCCCGTTGGCGGCGTCGGCCAAAGCCGCGGCCAACAGCACGCCGGCGGCCACTTGGGCATAGAACGCCTTGGTGGAAGCCACGCTCATCTCCACATCTCGCCCGTCGGAGGTGTAGAGCACCCCGTCGGCTTTGTCGCATAAATCGCTGTTGCGACGGTTGACGATGGCAATGACAGCCGCTTTCCGCCGCCGCACCAAGTCGACGGTGCGGTTGGTGTCGGTGGTGGTCCCCGACTGGCTAATGGCAATGACCAGGGTGTCGCTCATATCGGCCTGCATCCCGAACCCTGATAGCTCGGTGGCCTGGACCGAGCTGACGTGGCGGTCGGGCAGTTCCTGGCGCAGGAAGTGGGCCAGGCTGTGGGCCGCCACCGCGGCAGTGCCCTGTCCGATGACAATGATGTTGGCGATGCGCCGGTCGGCCATATCCTTCACCAAGCGGTCAGGTAGGCATTCGCGGCCCAACTCCACTCTCAGCGTTGGAGTGGGCTGGTCACTGTCGGTGCTGATGATTCGGCCTCGCAGGGTCTTGCGGAATGACTGGGGCGACTCGGTGATCTCTTTCAGCAAGAAGTGGCGGAATCCTCGGCGGTCAACATCGCGGGTCGTGATCTCGGCGTCGACGATGTCACCGTCGGCCACCGGAAGTGGAGTGCCGTCATAGGAGAATCGCCGGACGGCAGACAGGTCGCCGGCGTCGTCGCTATTGAGAACCACCACTTGGCCTCGGCTCAAGGCCGCGCTCTCCCGGTCGGATGGAGTTTCTCCATCCATCCGCAGATAGCGGCGGGATTGCTCTATCAGGCCGTAGGGCTCACTGGCCACGACGTAGGCGTCTTCCGCCGCACCGACATACAGGGCTTGGCCGCTGCCCCGTAATGCCAACAGGAGTTGGCCGGGGTGGGTGGCAGTCTGCCCGGCGATGGCCACTGAGCCGTCGAGGTCGCCCACTGTTCGGAGGAAGGCGTCGATAGGGTTGGCCGAATCGCTCAATCGAGCTGACCAGAGCGTGGGAATGACTTTGGCATCGGTGGTGATGCCGGGGTCAAGGGCCAGGTTGTGGTAGGCGACCAGATCGGTGTGGTTGTCGACGTCGCCGTTCAGAGCACCGATTGTGTAGGGCCGGGAGGGGCCATCGGCCAGTTCGGAGTTGAGTGGGTGGGCGTTGGCCTCGTTGATCATGCCTACGCTGGCCCAGCGAGTGTGCCCGATGACCACGGCAGAGGCCTCTGAAGCGTCCAGCGCGGCGGCCAAGAGCTCGTCGCCGCCGATGGCCGCTCGAAGCGCAGCGGTGTTGTCGCCGAGTTCGCCGATTTCTGCGGCCGCCTTGTAGGTGAAGCTCAAGCAGCCCTCGGCCCAGCGCACCGAACCCGACCGGAACAGCGGGTCGGCGGCCCGCTCGGCCAGCGCGGCGGCCACAGCGGGGGCTGCGGGGTCGAGACCATGGTCGTTGATCAGCAAATGGAGTCCAGCCGAGTCCCGGCCCCGAACTTCCAGGCGGTCGAGCGCCGACAGCGCGATCTGCACCGAGCTGAATGCGGACAGAGCAGCCACACTGGCGTTGGGCCCGGCCAACTCGGCTACCGCATCGGCGGTGTTCAGCCGGTCGTTGCCGATGGCCCACACGGCGTCCTTCATCTGGACCAACGCGGCGTTGACCGCCTCGGTGGCCCGATCACTCCCTGACCGGTCGAGATCGACCTCCAATCTGCCGACCAGCCGATCGACTTCGCTGAGCGTGGCTCGGATGGTGGCGCGCAGCGGCTTTTCGGCCAACAGCGCCTGAAGCCCAGCGGTGCCTTGGAGCAGGCGGTCAGCCTCAGTCAGGTTGTCGGCCGCTGCTCCGATGAGCCCGGCCAGATCATCGGCGTCGCTCAGGTCGCGCAAAGCCACGACCACCGGGCTCAAAAGGTCGAGGACCTCGGCCGAGGTCGGGGGAACACGCTGTGACCAGCGCCGGACCACCGCGACAATGCCGCACATCTCCCCCAAGGTTAGTGGTGTGGGCCCGAGATAGTCGATGGCGGACCCATTGCCACTGCGATCCAAAAGTTGACGGGTGGGGTAACATTCGTCGGAGGTGTAGGAGGATGGTTCTACCTGTGTTGGCTCCCTTGAGGAAAACCTCATCGCTTGCAAGGAAGCTGGCTGCGGGGACACTGGCTATTGCCGTGATCGCCTATGGATTGCTGTACGTTCCGCCAGCCGCCGCGGATCCGGACTCTTCCGGCGAGACACAGTCTGCCAATGCACCGCTGTTCGAGGAGAAAGCGAGGCTGAACAAGCTGATCTCAGAACAATCGGTGTTGATAAGCGACTATCGCTGCCGGTTCAATGTAGACATCCAATACGTGCCTGGAGGATGCCGGGACGGACAGCCTGCCTACCCAGAGTGGACTTCATTCACATTCATCGGGTCTTACAGAAATATGGATCTGATGAAACTTGAAGATCTTGTGACCGCGCAAGAAGCGCTGTTGAATGCCTACCGCTGCCGGTTCCGCGTCGACATGGATGCCGTTCCCGGGGGATGCGGCCAAACCGACGAAACCGACGACAGTGATGATGGCGACGACCCCGGCGACACCGAGGACACCGGCGACACCGAGGACACCGGCGACATCGGCGATTCAGTGCCTCAAGACGGCTGGAATCCTTTCGACGGCTTCGAATTCAACCATCCTGGCCTGGACAGACCTCGACAGGTAGGTGTTTTCACCGAATCGATCACAGGAACTTCGCTGTCTGAGGGGACCAGAGCCGAGTTGCGAGTGGCCTGCTTTTACTTTGACGGTGAAGCGGAAGGGACGCTCAGGGCCTACATCAACTGGAATACGTTCGTCACGTCACGAATAGGGATTTACGACTTGGCACTGGAATTTTCCGGTGGTCAGAGCACGACGTTCGACGCGGTCAACAGCACCATCAATGAGGCCTCCGTTCTGTTCGGTGCGGAAAACTCTGCCCGGTTTGTCCAGTCGATCGTCGACTCGGACGGAGAGACCGTTACGGCATCTGTCTTCATTCCCTTCGGCGGATGGACAATCTCGGCAACGTTCGATCTGAGCGAGTCGGCTACCGCTATCCAGCCAACCATCGATAGATGTCAGGGGTAAGTGGTCCAGTGTTGGCTAGCGGCAGCCAGTTCATGGGCGATGGAGTCGGCGGTTTCGACGGTCTCGGCTTCCACCATGATTCGGATGACGGGCTCGGTTCCGGAGGGGCGAACTAAGACTCGGCCGCGGGAACCAAGGATCTTCTCAGCATCAGCCACGGCGGCCGACATGCGGTCAGAGTCGATGGAGCCGGGGTTGATGGGTACGTTGTGGAGCACTTGGGGCATCTTGGTCATGGCTTCGGCGGCTAGGTCGTGCAAGGGCATTTCTCGGCGGGCAACAACGTCGAGGAGCTGCAAGGCGGTGACCAGGCCGTCGCCGGTGGTGGCCAAGGAGGGGAAGATCACATGGCCCGATTGCTCGCCGCCCAGCCCCCAGTCGCCCTCTTGGAGCGCGGCCCACACGTGGCGGTCGCCCACCGGTGTGGTCGCCACGTGAATGCCCCGCTGGGCCATGGCTCGGTGAAAGCCCAAGTTCGTCATCACCGTAACCACCACGGTGTTGCCGGGGAGCTGACCCCGTTGATGGCGGTCGGCCGCGCAGATGGCGATGATCTGATCGCCGTCGACGAGTTTGCCGGTGTGGTCCACGGCCAGCACTCGGTCGGCATCACCGTCGAAAGTGAGCCCCAAGTCGGCATTCTGCTCGCGAACGGCCTGGACGACTGCCTGGGGATGGGTAGAGCCGCAGTGGCGATTGATGTTTCGGCCATCGGGCTCAGCATTGATCACGGTGACGGTCACATTGTGCGCTTGGAGTGGGCCGGGAAGGACGGCAGTGGCTGACCCGTGGGCCGCGTCCACCACAACGTGGAGGTTGCGTCCGTCGAAGTGAGCGGTGCTGGCTACCGCGTCCTGGTACTTCTGCAACAGCCCCGATCCATCGGAAGTTCGTTGGGGAGCGCCAATAATGGACACCGCGCTGCGGTTGGCATCATCCAAAGCCGACTCCAGTGCGGCCTGGATTTTGTCGTCCAGCTTTCGGCCACCGGGGCTGAATAGCTTGACGCCGTTGTCTGACCATGGGTTGTGCGATGCCGAGACCATCGCGCCTGGGGTGTGGTCGTGAGCTGCGGCCCAGGCCACCGCCGGAGTGGGAGCCACCCCCATATCAACAGTGGAAACTCCGACTGCGCTGAAGCCAGCGGCTAAGGCGGCGGCAAAATCGGGGCTGGATTCCCGAGTGTCGCGCCCGATGACCACGGGAGTTGAGGGGTTGAGAACTTCAGCAGCCGCTTGGGCCAGCGCGATGACGTCGTCGGGAAGGAGCTCTTTGTAGGCTCGACCACGAATCCCGTCGGTTCCAAAGCGCAGCATTGAACTCAGCCCCTGGCCGCGGGGATCCGGCCTAGCGCTTGGAGTACTGAGGTGCCTTGCGGGCCTTCTTCAGGCCGTACTTCTTGGATTCCTTCTTGCGGTCGTCACGGGTCAGGAATCCCGCCTGCTTGAGGGTTTCCCGCAACTCGGGGTCGAGTGCAACCAAACCCCGTGCGATACCCAGTCGCAAAGCTCCGGCCTGCCCGTTGGCCCCGCCTCCGTGCATGTTTACGTCGATGTCGTAAACCTCGGCGGTGTTGGTGAGCCGGAGAGGCTCCATGAATGCCATCCGGTGACTTCGGGAGGGGAAGTAGTCTTCGGCTTGGCGGCCGTTGACGGTCACTTGGCCAGTGCCGTGGCGGAATCCGACCCGGGCCACAGCCCGCTTGCGTCGTCCGGTGGCCTGTGTCAAAGGAACGGACATCACGAGTCTCCGATGTGGGATCGGGCCCCGGCGATCTCCAAGGGCAGGGGCTTCTGAGCTTCATGGGGATGGGCCGGACCGGCGTACACCTTGAGCTTGCGGAGCATTTGGCGGCCCAAGCGGTTCTTGGGGAGCATCCCCTTCACCGTGCGGCGCACGGTCTCGGCGGGCTGGGTTTCCAGCAGATGCCCATAGGTGGTTTGGTGCAGACCACCGGGATAGCCGGAATGACGGTACACCTGCTTGTCGGTGGCCTTGTTGCCGGTGAGCACCACCTTGTCGGCGTTTACGATGATCACGTGGTCGCCGGTATCGAGATGGGGCGTGAACTCTGGCTTGTGCTTGCCCCTCAGCACGCGGGCCACTTCGGTGGCCATGCGGCCGAGGACGAGGCCCTCGGCGTCGACAACATGCCACGCGCGTTCAATGTCCTTGGTTTTCGGAGAGTAAGTGGGCATCGGCTTTCCTTCAGACGCGATACCGGGAGAAGCAATGATACGGCCCTAACCAGTGAAGTGACAACTGCCCCAACGAGTGCCTCGCCAAAGGATTCACGAGTAGGAAACCGACCAGAGGCAAAGGCCATGAGGTGGGGCCAAATTGGGTACGCCGGAGCGGTCTTTGGCCGCCAAGATGGCGGCCATGGCCTCGGGAGAACGGCGGTCGGCGCCGATGTCCACCAAGATCCCGGTAATGGAGCGGACCATCTGGTGGCAGAAGGAGGAGGCCTCGACCTCGAAGCGCAACAGGTCTTGATCGGCTCGTTGCCAACTCGCCCGATACACCACACGCACCCTGGACTTCTCCGTGCCGTCGGCGGTGTGCTGTCGGCGGCAAAACGAGGTGAAGTCGTGTTCGCCCACGATGGCAGCGGCAGCTGCGTTCATTTTGCCCACGTCCAGCGGGTGGGAAATGTGCCAGGCAGTGTCGGCCATGAACGGATCAGGCACCTCCCGATTCAGAATTGTGTAGTGGTAGGTGCGGCTGGTGGCATCGAATCGCGCATCGAAGCTATCGGGGGCGGTTTCTAGGGCGCGGACCACGATGGTCGGGCCCAGCATGCGGTTCACCGCGGTGCGGACGCGAAGAAGGTCGGCATCGTCGGGGGCTTCGAAGCTCACCACCTGTTCCCACGCATGGACTCCGGTGTCGGTTCGGCCCGCGCACGTCAGATCAACGGTTTGGCGCAAGCACCGGGTGAGGGCTTCGGTGAGGTCGCCGCCTATCGTGCGGACCCCTTCGTTGACCGCGAATCCGTGGAATGACCCGCCGTTGTAGGCGACCGTCGCTCGAACCCGCACGGCCGCTTGGTGCGGTTAGACCAGCTCGATGCGGGCCATGGGGGCGTTGTCGCCGTGGCGGGGTCCCAGCTTCAAGATGCGGGTGTAGCCACCGGGCCGGTTGGCGTAGCGAGGGCCGATGTCCACCATCAGCTTGTCGGTGATCTCAGCGTCGCCCAGCTGGGCCAAGATCTGGCGGTGGTTGTGCCGCCCGCCCTTTTTGGCCTTGGTGATCAGTTTTTCGGCCACCGGGCGCATGGCCTTGGCCTTGGCTTCGGTGGTGGTGATGCCCTCAGCGGCGATCAGGGACGCGACGAGGTTGGCCATCATCAGCTTTTGATGTTGTGAGCTTCCGCCGAAGCGGCGTCCTTTGCGTGGTCGTCCAGGCATGGCGCTTCCTGCTTCTACGAGCGGGGTCCGGCCAGGGCGAGGCCTCGCTCGTCGAGCTTCTCGTTTACCTCGTCCAGCGACTTCTGGCCAAAGTTGGTGATGGCCAGCAACTCGTCCTCGGTGCGGGCCAGCAATTCGCCGATCATGTTGATCTGCGCTCGCTTGAGGCAGTTGCGGGGCCGCTCGGAAAGCTCCAGGTCTTCGATGGGCAGATCCAAATCAGGAGCACCGGCCGGGGCACTCCCCGCTTCGGCCATGCTCAGACCCTGGGGCTCGTCGCTCATCTCTTCCACCAACTGCACGAGGGTCCGCAGCGTGGCACCGGCGGAGGCCAGCGCTTCCTGGGGGGTGATGGAGCTGTCGGTCTCGATATCCAGCACCAGGCGGTCGAACTCAGTGGACTGCTCCACCCGGGTGGGCTCGACGTTGTAGGCAACTCGACGCACGGGAGAGAAGATGGAGTCAATGGGGATTACGCCGATGGTGGAGTCCACTTTGTTGGTCTCTGCTGACACGTAGCCCCGACCCTTGGAAACCGTGATGTCCATGGCCAAGCGCGCCTTGTCGTTCAGCCGGGCGATGACCAAATCGGGATTGAGCACCTCCACGTCGGGGTTGACCGCCAAGCTCGCGCCGGTGACCTCGCCGGGCCCTCGCTGGTCGATGCGAAGCTCAACTGCGTCCTCGCTGTGGCAGCGCAAGACGAGATCCTTCAAGTTCAAGATGATGTCGGTCACGTCTTCGGCCACGCCGGTGATCGTGTCGAATTCGTGAAGCGCGTCGTCGAAGCGAACTCGAATCACCGCAGCACCTGGAATTGAAGACAGCAGGGCTCGGCGCAGAGAGTTTCCGAGGGTGTGTCCGAAGCCAGGCTCCAGGGGGCCAACGGCGAACTTCTGGCGGTTGTCTTCGAGCTCGGTAACCGACTCGACGGTGGGTCGTTGCATTACCAGCATGATCCAGCTCCCTCAGTTCTTGAGTTTGAAATGGTGATGGTCAACTTTGTCTTCAGATCGTGTTGCTTGACGGCGGTCTACTTGCTGTAGAGCTCGACGATGAGC
>JAPPKI010000460.1 GCA_028820035.1 bacterium
GGATTTTTGGACGCGGGCTTGGTTTTGGTGGTGGGCGTGGGCCACAGTCTGCTGGTCACCCCCCCCGACCAGCACGGCATGTTCTCCCGGGTGGCCGGGGCGCTGGCGCTGAGCGGGCTCCGGGTGCTCTTGGCCGCGGCTCATTCCGAGTACGGAATGGCGCTCGAGCGGTTCCAAGTGGAGAGCACCCTCGGATTGGAGATCGACTGGCCCCAGGTCACCGCCTTTGTGGAGCAGGCCCTGGCCGGAAGGCTGGCCATCGAGGCCCGACTGGCCGAGCGAATCAGCACCTATGAGGTCGAGCCCGACTTCACCCCCCGGCCGGTAATCGCCCCCAAGATCGCGGTGGACAACGACTCCTCATCCACCGCCACCATCATCGAGTTGGCGGCCCAGGCCCGAATGGGGCTGCTGAGCCGGGTCACCAGCGCGCTGTCCCAGTTGGATCTGGACATTCTCAGCGCCAAGGTGCAAGACCTGGGTGGCGATGTGGTCCACGCCTATTACGTCCGAAACGGCGAAGGCGAGAAGGTGACTGATCCCGACCACCAGCATGAGATCAACCTGGCCCTCCAACACGCCATCGATTCCTGCAACGCCTGACCATGATGGCTTCCCCATCCGTCGCTGAGCGGCCATGACCGGCGAGGGCCGCCCCGTGGTGGGGGAGGACGACCTGCGGCGGTGGTCGGAGGCCCTGGCCGGGATCGCCCGCACCGGGCTGGCCTTCACCGACAACAAGTACGAGCAGGAGCGATTCGAGGAAGTGCTGCACGTGGCCGCCGACATGGCCGCCGCGCTGAGCTCAGGCTGGACCCCGGACAACTTCGTGGACGAGTGGATGAAGTCGGTGGGCGACGGCGTGCCCGGCTACGTGACCCCCAAGGTGGCGGTGGGCGCGGTGGTGGGCAACGACGACGGTGAGATCCTGCTGGTGCAGCGGGCCGACTCCGGGGTGTGGCTGTATCCCACCGGATGGGCCGATGTGGGCTATTCCCCCTCAGAGGTGGTGGTGAAAGAGGTGCTGGAAGAGACCGGCATCGTGTGCGAGGTGGACCGGCCCATCGCCATCCACGATGGCCTGCGCCGGGGTTTCACCACCGTGCCGATGTATTCAATGGTGTTCCTCTGCCGAGCGGTGGGCGGCCAACTCGACCCCCATCCCCTGGAATGCAGCGATGTCGGATTCTTCGGCCCCGACAACCTGCCCGACGGCGTCCACGACAGCGACTGGTGGCTGGCCCACTCCTTTGCCGCCATCCGCGGCGAACCCATCGAATTCCTCTTCGACCGCCCCCGCACCCCACCCTGGCGCGGCGACGGCCACTCAGGTTGACAGCAGTTTACGACCCCATCAAAGTGCCCAGGTAGAGGCTGATCACCTTGGGGTCTTCCAGCAACTCTTGCCCGGTGCCGGTGTAGGCGTTGACCCCTTGATCCAGCACGTAGCCCCGGTCGCAGATCTCCAGGCACCGCCGGGCGTTCTGCTCCACCAGGATCAGCGACACCCCGTGTTGGGCTATGCGGGTGATCTGTTCGAACACCTCGTCTTGGTACGCCGGCGAAAGTCCGGCGGAGGGCTCGTCGAGCAGCACCACCTGGGGATCCATCATCAGCGCCCGTCCGATGGCCACCATCTGGCGCTGCCCGCCCGACAATCCGTCGGCCCGCTGGCTTCGGCGCTCGGCCAGCAGGGGAAACAGCTCGGCCACCACCTCGAAACGCTCGCCGAACAGGCCGGGCTTCTGGAACGCGCCCATCTCCAGGTTCTCCTGAATGGTGAGCCGGGGGAAAACGTTCTCGGTCTGGGGCACGAAGCCAATGCCCCGGGCCACCAACTGGTGGGGCGACAGGCCGGTGATTTCTTCGTCGCCCAGATGGATGCTCCCCGACCGGATGTCCACCAGGCCGAACACCGCCTTCAACAAGGTGGACTTGCCCGCACCGTTGGGGCCGATGATCCCGACGATCTCACCGGGGTGGAGCTCCAGAGAGCAGCCGTTCAAGATGTCCACCTCGGGCAGGTACCCGGCCACCAGGTCGTCGGCCCGCACCAGCGCCTGATCCGCGCTCATGGCCCTGCTCTTCTCATGATCCGACCCCGCTCATGATCCTGCTCTCTCATGATCCTGCCCCGCTCATGATCCTGCCCCGCTCATGATCC
>JAPPKI010000264.1 GCA_028820035.1 bacterium
CAAGGCAGCTGCCCGGCTCGGACGCAATGAACGGCGGTTCGACATCGCCAACCCGTTTCTGGACCTACGGCTGCCCGACGGGTCCCGTTTGAATGCGGTGATGGCGGTCTCGGAACGCCCCGCGGTGTCAATTCGACGCCACCGCCACGAGCAGGTCACCTTGGCCGACTTGTGCGAGCTGGGAACAGTGGACAAGACGCTCCGAGATTTCTTGTACGCCGCAGTTAGAGCCCGGATGAGCATCATCGTGTGCGGTGGGACCAACGCGGGAAAGACGACGCTCCTGCGCGCACTTCTCAACGCCTGCGACCCCGATGAGCGGCTGATCACCATTGAAGACCGTCTGGAGTTGTGCCTGGCCGCGGACCCAGACCGGCATCGCGACGTGATCGAGCTGGAGACCCGAACAGCCAACATTGAGGGAACCGGTGAGATCACCATGCAGCAGTTGGTGCGCAACGCGCTGGCCATGTCTCCCGACCGGTTGATTGTCGGCGAGGTGCGCGGGCCCGAGGTGGTGGACATGCTTTCGGCGCTGTCCACCGGAAACGACGGCTCAATGTGTACCATCCACGCCAACTCTTCTCAGGCAGCGTTTAGCAAGATTGCCACCTACGCCTTGCGGTCCACGGAACGCATCCCGGTAGAGGCCACCAACCGCATGATCGCGGAGAGCATCGACTTCGTTGTCCATATCAGCAAGGGAAAGAACGGCCAACGTCAAGTGGGATCGGTGCGGGAAGTCACCGGCACCTCACTGGGAGAGGTCAACAGCGCGGAGGTGTTTGCATCCAACGGGTCGTGCCCGGCCCGACCATGTTCCCCTTTACAACCGACCACGCAACAGCGTTTGACCGATATCGGCTTCGATTGTTCCCCCCCAGGGCGGGAATCGGCACCAGAGGACCAGCAATGTCCTCTCTGATTGGAGCACTGATCGGAGCAGCAGTGGGCTGCGGAATTTTCGTCACCGCACTGGGCTGGCGCGGCTTCCTTGCCCCGCCAAAGGCACGTGGCTGGAGGCTCTTTGGAGAGTTCCAATGGGCACCCACATCAATCGTGTTCCGCTCGGCCATTGCTCTTGCCGGTTCCTTAGCGGCATTTGCGCTGACCGGATGGCTCGTTGCCGGCCTGACTGCAGGCATCGCTGGTTTCGTGTCGCCGACCCTCTTGAAGGCCAAGGCAATCCGCGACCAAGAAGTCAATCGAATGGCGGCCCTGGCTACTTGGGTGGAGATGGTCCGGGACACGTGCAGTGCAGCATCCGGGATAACTGAGACGTTGAAAGCCACAGCAGAAGCCGCTCCAGCGGTCGTGCGGACCCAGGTCAAGCAACTTGCCGCCCGGGCTGAGCGGGAGCCTCTATGTGATGCCCTGGCCAAATTTGCCGATGAGGTAAACCACGCAGTGGCAGACACCGTTGCGGTCACACTCGGATTGGCAGCAGCCAACCAAGTGGGGTCATTGCAGGAAATGTTGGGTGATCTGGCCGAGAACACTCGCCAAGAAGTGTCGATGCGACTGAGGATTGAGGCGTCTCGAGCTCGGCAATTCACCTCCGCCCGCTTCATTGCCGTCGTCGTCGCCGCGTTCTCCATTGCCATGGTGATCTTCAACAGATCGTACTTGGCGCCCTTCGACACCCTGTCGGGGCAGATTGCTCTCGCCGGGATCGGCGGGCTGTTCCTCGGATCGGAATTCGCCCTCGTACAGATGAGCCGGTTCAACACCGCGCCCCGGACCCTCAAGGTTCATCGAACTCCTCCGACCCTGAGCGTGATCAAGGGACGCTCAGAATGACCATCGGAATGGTGCTGGGCACCATGATCGGAGTCGGTCTCGCCATGGCCTGTTGGGGGCTGTTTCCTCCCCGCGAGCCATTGCAGGCCCGTCTGAGCGAGCTTGGCCAGCGAACCGATGACGTCTACCAATCAAGAACCCGACGCGACCGACTAGGACGGGCCGCAGCACGATCGTTCGGCCCCTTGGTGTTTCGGGGCTGCCGAATCGACCGCGATCTCAGGGCTGCTGGCCAAAGCCTGGAAGAGCTCGCAGTGGCCAAGCTGGGAATGCTGGTGCTGGGCGCGGGGTTGCCGGTGGGCATTTGGATAGTCGCCTGGTTGGCTCGAGTGTGGATCTCTCCTGCGGTGGTTGTACT
>JAPPKI010000161.1 GCA_028820035.1 bacterium
GCCCAATGGCGGTCGGGTTGAAGGAACACCAGTGACACGTGGCGGTTGTCTTTGGTGCGGTAGGTGCCGGTCAGCGGGTTGAAGAAGGCGCCGCGGGTGGTCTCCCGAGACACTTCACCGCCGTTCAGGGCCGCCAACAAATCCGATGACAGCGTCCACATTGCGGTGGCAAGAAGACTCACGTCGACCACCGACCCTTCTCCGGTGCGGTGGCGGCGCAGCAGGGCACCAGCGATGCCGAAGGCCAGCGCCATTGCGCCACTGCGGTCGCCCATGGCGCCCCGCTGGGTGACCGGATAGTCCAGATCTGGGGGCGACAAGACGTGGGCGAGTCCGCCTCGGGCAAAGTAGGCGGAAGAGTCGTAGCCGGGCAGGTCTGCGTCGGGACCTCTTACGCCAAAGCCGTGGCCGCGGCCATAAACCAGGTGGGGAAATCGCTGCCGCACGGTGCCGGCATCAAGCCCGAGGCGTTCCAGCGCACTGGGCCGGAGGTTGGTGAGGAAGACGTCGGCGTCTTCAAGAAGCTCGAGCAAAACGGCCATGCCCTCTGCTTGCTGTACATCGATGGCAAGGGAGCGCTTCCCCCGGTTGGCCAGTGCGATCGAAAGGTTCACTCCGGCTCGCTCGGTTCCGATTCCCTGTGTGGCCAAGCCCCGATAGGCATCGCCCTCAAGCCGCTCGACCCGCACCACATCGGCTCCCCAGTCGGCCAGAATCGCTCCCGCCACTGGCACGAACACCCACTGGGCCAATTCCACGACCTTGACTCCTGCGAACACATCGTCGTTCATCTGGCCTCCTGACCGGCGGACCACTCCAGGAACTAGCCCGGCCCATCCACTCGCCGACTTTGATGATTCCACATGGGCAATGATCGAATCTCACCTCGGGCGTCGATTGAGGCAGTTGAGCCAAGCCACTACCCTTCGGGCGCATCCAACAGGTGCCGGTGTTGAAGGAGGACCTGTGGCTGTCATCGAACCCGATATCTTGTCGCCGACGTTTCTTGAGGATCCCAATGCCGTGCTGGAGGTCATGCGGGAGGAATACCCGGTGGTGTACCACGAGGCGACCGAGGCCTGGCTGATCTCGCGCTATGACGACGTCGAACGGGCCTTCAAGGACAAGGCGTTCACCTCCAAGAACTATGAGTGGCAGCTGGAGCCCGTTCACGGCCGGACAATCCTCCAGATGGAGGGCCGCGATCACTCGGCCCACCGGAATCTGATCGCGCCCGCGTTCCGGGGCAGCGAGCTGACGGCCAAGTTCGTCCCGGTCATCGAGGCCAATGCCCGCGACCTCATCGACGGTTTCCGCCACGACGGCAAGGTCGACCTCGTCGACCAGTTCTCCATCCGCTTCCCAATCAACGTGATCGTCGACATGCTGGGCCTGGACAAGTCGGATCACGAGCGCTTCCAGAAGTGGTACCACTCGATCATGATGTTCCTCAGCAACCTCACCGGGGACGAAGAGGTCATGGCCCAGGGGCTCCAGACCAAGGAGGAGCTCGAGGCCTACATGATGCCGATCATCGCCCAGCGTCGGGCGAACCCCGGCGACGACCTGCTGAGCACCCTGTGCACCGCCATCATCGACGGTGAGCAGATGACCGACCTGGAGATCAAGGCGTTCGTGTCGTTGCTGTTGGTGGCCGGGGGAGAGACCACCGACAAGGCCATGGCCAACATGATGATGAACCTGATCGCCAACCCCGACCAGCTCCAGGCCGTTCGTGAAGATCGCAGCCTTATCGACAACGCCTTCGCCGAAACGCTGCGGCACTCGCCACCGGTGCAGATGATCATGCGCCAGCCCGAGGTAGACGTAGAGATGCACGGGGTGACCATCCCGGCCGGCTCTACGGTTACCTGCCTCATTGCCGGCGCCAACCGGGATCCCCGCCACTACGCCGATCCCGACGCCTTCGACATCTTCCGAGACGACTTGGACGTATCCAAAGCGTTCTCCGGGGCGGCCAATCACACCGGGTTCTGCTTGGGCCGGCACTTCTGCATCGGAGCGATGCTGGCCAAGACCGAGGTGGACATCGCCACCAATCAACTGCTTGACGCCATGGACGACGTTGCATTCGACGGCATGCCGCCCACGCCCCAAGGCGTGTTCACCCGGGCACCCAAGACCATGCCGCTTACC
>JAPPKI010000195.1:0-610 GCA_028820035.1 bacterium
CCACCGCGAAGGCGAAGGGCACGGTGAACCCCACATAGCCCAGGTAGAGCATCGGTGGGTGCACGGCCATCAGCCAGTGGTTCTGCAACAGCGGATTGGGGCCGGGGCCGTTGTAGCCCGGCGGCACGTCCACCTTCCGGAAGGGCTGGGCCAGGTCGAGGTTGGGCCAGTTGAACATAAGCACGAAGAAGAACAGGCACACAATGAACAGCACCGCCATGGCCCACCCCACCAGCGGATCGTGAAGGCGGTGGCGGAACTTCACCGCCACCAGCACTAGGTAGCCGGCCAAGATGAGGGCCCACAGCAGGATGGAGCCCTCCAGCGCGGCCCACAGGGTGGCAACGTTGAACAACGCAGGGGTGGCGTGGCTGCCGTTCTCGGCCACATACGACACCGAGAAGTCCCGGGTGATGAGGGCCCGCTCCATGGCGAACACCGACAGCGCGGCCCCGCCCAGCACCAGCCAGGCGCACAGTTGCACCCGGTCGAGTCGGCGGGCGGCCACCATGACCACCCCAATAGCAGAGGAGGCCATTGCCACCGAGATGCCCAGAACCCCCAGGGTTATGTTCATCGCCTCAGCTCACCTTTCGCGAGGCAGCGGTGG
>JAPPKI010000195.1:620-2148 GCA_028820035.1 bacterium
CCAATCACTCGTACTGCCCGCGCTCTTCGGCGTCGTCGATGCGGTCTTGGTTGTCTACCCGGTAGTCGTTGTCGTGCTTGATCAGCATCCGATCGCTGGCGAAATACCAGCCGTCGTCGGCCACCCCGGCATAGGCGCTACTTTGCACCCAGTGGCCGTCGATCACTACCGGCACCTCGGGCTGGAACAGGTCGGACACCCCGCCGGTGTGGACCACGTCGGCCACCACCCCATCCAGGATCACCGAGAACGCCACCGCGGGGCGGCCGTCGTCCAAAATGATGTTCTCGCCCTCGCTCACCGGGGAGCCGATCATCCGGAACCGGTCGTCTCCCAGCTCCTCCCGGCGCTCCACCGCATCGTCCACCTCCCGGAACACCAGGGTGGCGTCGGCCAGCACTCGCCACAGCACGATGCCGATCACCACCGCCACCAAGGCCACCACCAGAACCGGTCCCCAGCGGCGGATTCCCCGACGGGCGGGTCGGCCCGGCCGGGGGCTGAGGTCCATGGGCTCGCCCGGGTCGACTTCTTCATCAGTGGGGGTGTCAGTCATCGGGCATCATCCAGCGGCGGCGGCTCTCAGGAACCCGCCGGCTCAACGACCGGCCTCGCAGTAGCACCCACCCGGCATAGGCCAGCACGGCGGCCACCGAAATGCTCCAGCCGGCGATGAGATAGCCCACATAAGTCATGGCTGCTCTCCTTCGTGGTTAGCCTCGCTGGCTTCAGCCCGCCGCTCTGCCAAAGCCTCGTCCACCTCCAGCTGCTCGATCTGTTGCTCGAGGTAGGCCAGGCGGAAGCGGTGCAGCAACAGCCAGGCGAACAAAACCATGCCCACCGCAAACGAGAACGACAGGGTGAACAGCGTCTCATCGCGGATCTTGCGGGCGAGAAGGGTGGACTCCTGGTGCAGGGTCCGGTTCTCCCACCAGTCCACCGACCGGTTCACGATCACGATGTTCACCGCCCCCACCAGGGCGATCACCACCGATCGACGGGCCTGCACCGCAGTGTCGGCGGGAATCCGGCGTACGGCCAGATAACCGATGAACACCAGCACCAACACCAGGGTGGTCACCAACCGCACATCGCCCCACTCCCACCAGGTATCCCAGGTGGGGCGGCCCCAAATGGAGCCGGTCACCAGCGTCAGCACCCCGAACACCACCCCGATCTCCGCGGAGGCGTGGGCCATCATGTCCCACCAGTCGGTGCGCCACCGCAGATAGGCCAGGCTGGCCAGAAAGGTCAGCCCGAACCCGGTGTAGGCCAAGATGGCCGACGGCACATGGACGAACATGAGGCGCACCGCGTCACGCTGGGTGTCATCCTCGGGCACCCAGGCGAAGGCCAGCGCCACCAGCACCGCAAAGCCGGCCAGCGCCAGCCAGCCCAGAACCTTGGTCGCCCGCGACGAAGTTGTCGCTGGGGCGGCGGCTCTGTTCGCCGCTGACGACGTGGTGGCTGTGCTCACGCTTCCTCCAAGAGAGCCCCGTAGATGAGGGCTCCGAATACTCCATAGATT
>JAPPKI010000202.1 GCA_028820035.1 bacterium
GGGCGGCGTCGATGTCGCCGTTGATGAGCGCGGTCATGTTGAAGTCCTGCTGCACCAGGGTCACGTCGGACTGGGGATCGAGACCAACGCTGACGAGGCCAGCGAAGAGCTCGAACTCGTTGCCGAATCCCCAGTTCCCCACCAGCTTGCCCTCGAGGTCGGCCGGGCCGGTGATGCCGGCTTCAACGAACGACACCTGCAAAGTGCCGCTGCGCTGGAAGACCTGGGCAATGTTGGTGATGTTCAGGCCCTCTTCACGAGGCACGAGCCCGCGCGGCACCCAAGAGATGGCGAAGTCAGCTGCCCCGGAGTCCAGGACCGTGGCCGGCACGATGTCGACAGCGCCGTCGATGATGGTCACATTCAGGCCGACGTCCTCATAGAACCCGAGATCACGGGCTGCAAAGAAACCGGCGAACTGCGACTGAGGAACCCACTGGAGCTGGAGCGATACGTCCTGAATCTCCATGGGCTCTGGCTCCGGCTCGGGCGCCGCTGTCGGCGCCGCCGTGGCCGCCGCCGTCGCCGGTGCTGGCTCGCTTGCGTCATCGTCGTCGTTGCCGCAGGACACGGCAACGAGGACGAAGGCAAGCAACACCGCGAGCAGACTCCAAAGTGTTCGTTTGGGAATGGTTCGTTTTCTCACATTGCACCACTGATCCGCTGATCATTTCCTTTCTGATGGGGCGAGTTGCCGGTAGGCAACCCGCAATTAGCGGTCATTTGTCATCGCCTTGAGCTCGGATTACCGAGTGCCAGGGCATGGCCACTCGTTCAAGCACAAGTACGGCGAAATACAACACAGCTCCGATGAGGGTTCCGGCCAGCACGGCGGCCCACGCCTCGTCGTAGCGGGTCAGGCCCGCTGACTGCGTGATCAACGGACCTAGGGCGTCTTGTCGGCCCCCGAAGTACTCGGCGACGATGGCGGCAATAACGGCCAGCGATGTCGAGAGCTTCAGCGCCGTGAAGAAGAACGGCATGGCGTTGGGAATCCGCACCTCTCGGGTGATGCGCGACCGGCTGGCCGCATACGACTCCATGAGTTCGACCTGGCTTCGATCCACCTGAGTGAGGCCCCTGGTGGTGTTGATGAAGATGGGAAAGAAGACGAGCGCCACCACAATCGCCTGATTCGATCGGGGCGAGGTGAGCCCGAACCAGTTGTTGAAGATCGGCGCCAAAGCGATGATCGGGATGGCGTTCACAGCCACGGCCAGCGGCGTGATGGTCTCGTTCGCCGTCCGGAAGCGAGTGACCAGCAAAGCGGCGATGATACCCAGGATGATCCCGGCAACCAGCCCTGAAACCACCACGAAGCCGGTGATGCGGGCACCCTGATACACCTCATCCCAGTTCTCGACCAGCGCGCCGACGATCTCGGAGGGGGCGGGCAGCACGAATCCGTCGGGGTTAAACAGAGACAGGACGCCCTGCCACAGCCCGAAGAGCACCACTCCGGCCACGATGGGGGCGGAAAACCCCTTCAGCGCGTTCACTCTTCCACCTCCCTCAGGGCGATGCGCACCTCGGTGACTTTCTTGAAGAAAGAGGGATCGTCTCGGGTGGAGGCGCTGCGGTCACCAAGGTCCACGCCGATAGTCGATGCGATCGTCCCGGGACGGGGCGACATCACCACCACGCGGGTGGAGAGATACACCGCTTCCGGGATGGAGTGGGTGACGAATACCACTGTGGTACCGGTCTCCTTCCAGATCCTCAACAGCTCGTCTTGCATGTGCTCTCGGGTCATCTCGTCGAGGGCCCCGAATGGTTCATCCATCAGCAGTAGCGACGGACTGAAGGCCAGGGCGCGGGCGATGGCCACCCGCTGCTGCATCCCGCCCGACAACTCCGATGGGTGGTGCTTGGCGAACTCGCTGAGCTTCACCAGTTCCAACATCTCGGCCGCTCGCCGCCGTCGATTGAGCCTCGACCATCCCATCAGCTCGAGCGGGAGCTCGATGTTCTTGGTCACCGTGCGCCAGTCGAAGAGGCCGGCCGTTTGGAAGGCCATGCCGTAGTCCCGGTCGAGGCGGGCCTGCTCCGCGGGCTTGGCGTTGACCTTCACCGTCCCGGTGGTCGGAGAGATCAACGACGCGATCAGCCGCAGCAGGGTGCTCTTGCCGCACCCGGATGGGC
>JAPPKI010000308.1 GCA_028820035.1 bacterium
GCTCACCGCCGAGCAGTTCGCCCAGCGAGGTCTCGTGGCAACGGTGATCTACAACGGATTCGACACCCAGCGACCCGAGGGCGACCGAGCCGCGATGAGGAAGAGACTAGGAGTGGCCGATGATGCCCTGCTGGTGGCCCACCCGGTTCGGGCCATTCCCCGCAAGAACATTCCGGTGGCCATCGCCATCACCGAAGAGCTGAAAGGCGCCTATTGGCTGATGGGGCAGGCCGAAGAGGGCTACGACGCCACCTTGGAGCAGCTGCAGGCCAACGCCCGCTGTCCGGTGATCCATCGGCCGGTGGCTCGCACCCCCGACATCTATGCCGCCGCTGACCTGGTTGTTTTTCCCTCCGTGTGGGAGGGGTTCGGCAATCCCCCTGTGGAGGCGGCTATCTGGCGGCGCCCCTGCGTGGTGGGCAGCTACCCCGTGGCCGACGAGTTGGCTGAGTTCGGGTTCCGCTGGTTCTCCCCCGACCGCCTGCACGAGGTGCGTGCGTTCTTGGACTCCCCCGACACCGACCTATTGGACCAGAATCAGGCCATCGCCCAACGACACTTCTCCTTGGAGCGGGTCCGAGCGGATCTGGTCGCACTCTTGGACGACGCTGGCTGGCTCCCGTGAGCCCCGACAACCTCGCGGCCCGACGACGACGCATCGCTCAGCTGACCGCCATGGGCCAGCAGCTGGGCTACCTCCTCTACCTAGCCGCTGCTGCCCTTTTCTTCACCGGCTTCGCCACCAGCTTCCGCAGCCCCCTGGTTACCGCCATCATCGTCTGCCTGCTCGTTGGCTCCCTCGTTCTCGCTCCCGCCATCATCTTCTCCTACGCCGTGAGGGCCGCGGATCGGGAAGAGCCCTTGCCCTAAGGGCTGATGTCTATGGGCTCCGGCGGCAGTCGACCGGCCACCACATCCGGCAAGAACTCTCGCAGCCGTTCGGGCAACACCTTCTCATCAGAGGCCAACAGCTCTTCCAGGCTCCACCAGCGGGCCCCCTCGAACGCGGCCGCCTCCAGCGCTTCCAAATGCTGGGGGTTCCACTCTCCCCCATCGGGGCACCAGGCCACGTGGATGCGCTCATCGGAGTCGAAGTGGATACCGGCGAAATCGAACTCCACGTGCTGGGTCCAGATACAGGGACCGACCTCCACGTCGGCGAAGCCCGCCTCTTCCCACAGCTCGCGACGAGCGCCCGCGGCCGAGTCCTCTCCGGGTCCCAGCCCACCGCCGGGAATCTCCCACCACGGCTCCTTGTGGGGGTCGATGGGATCGCTGGCCTGCATCAAGAAGATGTGCCCATGCCGGTCTAACAGCACCACTCGGGCGGCGGGGCGGCGCAGCGTCCATGCCATGGGCGCCGACCATACCCGCCCCCACGGGCACCGAGCGGTTCCAACATCAACCCGCGGCGGAATAGATGGCCGCCAACACGCGCCAGTACAGTCCCGCTCGAAGAACCACTACCCGGGGGTTGCTCAAAATGGAGTTCGGATATTTTGCCCAATGTTTCGTGCCTGATTTCGGCTACGAGAACAACCCCGACTGGGAGGCCCAGCGCATCCGCGACAACCTGGAGATCTCCCAGCTCTGCGACAGCCACGGATTCAAGTACATCTGGGCCTCCGAGCACCACTTTTTGCGGGAGTACTCCCACATGTCCTCGCCCGAGGTGTTTCTGTCGGCGGTGGCCTCGACCACTGAGAACGTGCATCTGGGCTCGGCGATCTTCAACATCACCGCCCCGGTGAACCACCCGGTGCGCTCGGCCGAGCGGGCAGCCATGATCGACGTGCTGTCGAACGGGCGCTTCGAGTTGGGTACCGGTCGGGGCTCCTCGTCCACCGAAGTGATGGGATTCGGGATGCCGGGAACGCCCCGCGACCCCGAAACCGGCCTGGCCGATACCGAGGTCACCCGGGGTCTGTGGGACGAGGCCATACGCCAGATCCCCCACATGTGGCGCGAGGGGGCGTATAGCTACGAGGGCGACAGCTTCTCCATGCCAGCTCGGGAGATCTTCCCCAAGCCGGTCACCAAGCCCCATCCCCCGCTATGGGTGGCGTGCGGCAGCCCGGGCACCTTCGAGAAGGCCGGCAAGCTGGGCATCGGCGTGCTGTGCTTCACCATCGGCACCC
>JAPPKI010000352.1 GCA_028820035.1 bacterium
GCCTACCACCGCGCCCTCGGTGCCCGGCCCGGTGAACAGCAGCACGTTCCCCGCCATCACCACCGCGTCAAACGCCTCCCCCAAATCGAAAGCCGCCAAGTCGAGCTGGTGCCAGGCCAATTCCGGCGCCTTGCCCCGAGCCCCCGAGATCATCTCGTCGTCGATGTCCACCCCGGCCACCGAATATCCCCGCTGGGCCAGTTCAATGGCAACCCGCCCGGTCCCGCACCCCGCATCAAGCACCCGTCCTGCACCCCCCAACAGCGAGTCCACAAAATCGGCCTCCCCATGGGGGTTGTGTCCCTCGGCCTCCAGCCGCTCCCACCGAGCGTCATAATCCCGCCCCGAAACCCGCCCACCCCAAGTAGATCCCACCCGCCGAGCATGTCACAGCCTGCTTGCCATGGCCCCACACCAGCGCCTGCCAATCTCAATTTGGAGCGTCTAGCCACTCATTCCTAGAGATTTCCGCCTGCTTCAAGATCTCGTTGATCAGGCTTGGGCCGATGTCCCTGCGGCGTCCGGGATTCGGAATTGGCACCTTGTGCATTCCCTTTTTCATCGCCGGGTGGTGTTTGCCTGGGATGGGTCCCTCCCATCCCAGTTTGCGCAGACGTTTGATCAGGGTTCTTCTGCTGACCGGGACCAGCTTGCCGGTCATGGGGGTGGGGTGAGATGAATGCCTTTCATGGGGGGAATGTCGTCGTCGCCGTCAGCGAGTTTGATGGCAGCCCAGTCGCGCAAAACCGATTCCATTTCGGCGAGAGCTTCTTCCTTGGTTTCCCCGAATGCCCAAGGACCTTTAAGCCCGGAGATTGTCGCCACAAAACCATCTGGATCCTGGATTGGCTTAACAGCGGCGTAAGAGACGGCAGCCTCTGCCCACTGATTGACCAGCTTCTCGAGAGAATCTCCCTCAGCAGCGATGGATCCGATATCGGTTTGGCTCAAAACAACCTCCACGGCGAACTATACACATCGCAATGCGGCATCTGGCCAGGGAATTTCAACCGCAACGCCGTCGGCTGCCCCCACCCGATAAGCGCTGTCACAGGCGGCCGGTAGTCTGACGCCGTGGCTTCCCCGATCCACGCTGAGCCCAGCGTGTTGGCCGACGTCGGCTTTGAATTCCACTCGGCGGTGGCGGCATGGTTCGAGCAGCGGTTTCCGGGTGGGCCGACGGAGGCGCAGGCCCAGGGGTGGCCGGCCATTGCGTCGGGCCAAGACACGCTGATCGCGGCGCCTACCGGGTCGGGCAAGACATTGGCCGGGTTCCTCATTGCCATTGACAATCTCTACAAGCGCCACGCCGCGGGCCAGACGGTGGCCAAGGCCAGCCAGGTGGTGTACGTGTCGCCGCTCAAGGCGCTGGCCACCGACATTGCCGAGAACCTGGAGCGCCCCCTGGCCGAGATCGCCGAGGTGGCCCGAGCCCAGGGCTTCGAGCCCCCGCCGCTGACGGTGGCCGTGCGCACGGGCGACACCCCGGCCCACACCCGGGCGGCCATGATCAAAAAGCCGGCCAACTTTGTGGTGACCACCCCCGAGTCGCTCTACCTGCTGGTAACCGCGGCCAAGAGCCGGGAGGTTCTCCGCACCGTGGAGACGGTGATCGTCGACGAGATCCACGCCACCGCCCGAGACAAGCGGGGCAGCCACCTGGCCCTCACCCTCGAGCGCCTCGAGCACGTGGCCAACACCCGCCCCACCCGCATCGGCCTGTCGGCCACCCAGCACCCCATCACCAGCATCGCCGACCTCCTCACCGGCGTCCCCCCAAATCGGTCCGCCAACGGAGCCGACGCCGCCAACGGAGCCGGCACAACCCCAAACGCCGCCTCCGGCAGCGGTTGCACCATCGTTAACACCGGCCACCAGCGCAACCTCGACATCCGCCTGGAGCTGTTCGACGACGAGCTCGAAGCGGTGGTGTCCCACGCGCAGATCGACATGGTGCTCGACCGCATGGCCGAGCTCATCACCCAGCACCACACCACCATCGTGTTCGTGAACACCCGTCGCCTGTCGGAGCGCATCGCCCACCAGCTGGCCGAGCGGCTGGGTGACGATGCGGTGGCCGCCCACCACGGCTCTTTGTCCACCGAGCGCCGCATCCGCACCGAGCACC
>JAPPKI010000353.1 GCA_028820035.1 bacterium
ATCCTGACGAGAAGCAGTGGATCCAGGAGCAGGTGGAGGGACTGGGCGCTCCGGCGGGGCTTGAAGAAAAGCTGCGCATCTTGGATCGACTGAACGCGGCCGAGGCGCTGGAACGATTCTTGGACACAAAGTACGTAGGCCAGAAGCGCTTCGGGATCGAGGGGGCCGAGAGCGCCATCGTGGTGCTGGATTCGGTGCTGGGAAAGGCCGCCGACCTGGGCATGGCCTCTGCGATCATGGGCATGGCCCACCGGGGACGGCTCAACGTGCTGGTGAATATCGTGGGCAAGGACTACGGACAGCTCTTCGGTGAGTTCGAAGGGAACCTGGATGAGTCGTCCACCCAGGGGTCGGGCGACGTGAAATACCACCTGGGAATGACCTCGGAGTTCGAGAGCATGGCGGGCAACCGCATCCCAGTGGAGCTGGCCGCCAACCCGTCGCACTTGGAGGCGGTGAACCCGGTAGTGGAGGGCATGGTCCGGGCCCGCTTGGACGACCTCAACCAGGACCAAGGCGAGCACAGCCCGGTCAGCGGGCTGGTGAGGGGCCAGGTGGCCGACGAGGATGACCGCTATCCGGTGCTTCCCGTGCTGGTCCACGGCGACGCCGCCTTTGCCGGTCAGGGGGTGGTGAGTGAAACCTTGAACCTGTCGCTGATCGAGGGATATCGCACCGGGGGCACCGTGCATTTGGTGATCAACAACCAGGTGGGGTTCACCACCACGGCTGAGTCGGCTCGCTCCAGCTACTACTGCACGGATGTGGCCAAGATGATCCAAGCGCCCATCTTCCACGTGAACGGCGACGATCCCGAGGCCTGCGCCCGAGTGGCCCTTTTGGCGCTGGCCTACCGCAATCACTTCCACAAAGACGTAGTGATCGACATGTGGTGCTACCGCCGCCAGGGGCACAACGAGGCCGACGACCCCAGCTACACCCAGCCGGAGATGTACCGGCGGATCGAGAGCCACCGCTCGGTGCGAAAGCGGTACGTGGAATCGCTGGTGAAACGGGGGGACATCACCCTGGACGAGGCCGAACAGGCCATGGACGAATTCCGGGCCAAACTCCAGAAGGCGCTGGAGGAAACCCGGGACCACACCTCCGACGAATCGCTGGGGGAAACCGTTGGATCTGCGAATGCCGCCAGCAGAGATCTTCAGCTGTCGATTTCGGAAGGGCTGGCCGACCCCACTCCCCATGTTGCGCCCCCCGTGGACACCGGCGTGTCAGAAAGGCAGATCAGGCGGGTGTTCGACGTGCTCACCTCGGTGCCCGACGGGTTTGTGCTCCACCCCAAACTGGCCCGCCAGTTCGAGGCCCGAGACAAGATGATGGCCGAGGGCATGGTGGACTGGGGGCTGGCCGAGGCGTTGGCCTTCGGCACCCTGCTTGATGAGGGAACATCGATCCGCCTGGCCGGCCAGGACTCTCGCCGGGGAACGTTCTCCCATCGCCACAGCACCCTGGTGTGCAACCAAACGGCCCGGGAGCACTGTCCGCTGGCCGAACTGGCCCGCAGTGGGACCAAATTGTGGGTGTACGACTCGCTGCTCTCGGAATACGCAGCACTGGGCTTCGAATACGGCTACTCCGTGGGCGACACCAATGCGATGGTCCTTTGGGAGGCCCAATTCGGCGACTTCGTCAATGGTGCGCAGATCATCATCGACCAATTCGTCATGTCGGCCGAGGACAAGTGGAACCAACATTCGGGACTGGTAATGCTTCTTCCCCATGGTTTCGAGGGTCAGGGGCCAGAGCACTCTTCGGGGCGGATCGAGCGGTTCTTGCAATCGGTGGCCGAGAACAACATCCGAGTGGCCAACCTGTCTACTGCGGCTCAGTACTTCCACCTGCTCCGAGACCAAGCGAGGCGCTCGAAGCGCAAGCCGCTGGTGCTGTTCACGCCCAAATCACTGCTGCGCCATCGAGACGCCCGGTCACCGGTGGGCGATTTGACCGATGGCTGGTTCTTCCCGGTGCTGTCCGATCCCGGCGATTTCGATCCCCGGCAGGTCACCGGTGTTGTGCTGGCCAGCGGCAAGATCAGCCATGAGGCCATCGCGGCGCGAAACCGGGTGGGCACCACTGCGGCGGTTGTGCGAGTGGAACAGCTCTACCC
>JAPPKI010000075.1 GCA_028820035.1 bacterium
GCATGCTGACCGGCCATCAAGGCCGATCTGACGCAACCACCGGTGGAGTTCGCCGAGGCTCGATGTCGCACGCTAATGCACGTTTGACTCCCGCGGGGAGGCTGTTGGTTGTCCAGCGGATCCAGGGCGGGATGCCCCAGGCCCATGTGGCCGCCCAGATGGGCCTGTCGCTGTCGACGGTGGCCAAGTGGTGGCACCGCTTCCAGGCCCACGGCGAGGCTGGTTTGGTGGACCGGTCGTCAAGGCCGCTCCGGTCGCCGAGGCGCACCAGCGCCGCGGTCAAGGCCAGGGTGTGCCGGCTGCGCCGCCAGAAGCGGTGGGGGCCGGCGCGCATCGCGGCGCGATTGGGGGTGCCGGCGTCGACGGTGCACCGGATCCTGGTGCGCTGCGGGCTGAACCGGCTGTCGTGGATCGACCGGCCTACTGGGAGGGTGATCCGGCGCTACGAGCGCCCCGAGCCCGGCGATCTGGTGCATTTGGATGTCGAGAAGGCAGGCAAGGTCCCGCCAGGGGGCGGGTGGAGGGCCCACGGCAGAGCCAACACGGCGTCTCGGGGAACCAGACGCCGTCCCAGGGTGGGCTACAGCTACTTGCACGTCGCCGTCGACGACCACAGCCGCCTGGCCTACGTCGAGGCCCTCGACAACGAGACCGCCCAAACCCTGCGCGGGTTCTTCGAGCGGGCCCGCTGTTGGTTCCGCTCCATCGGCGTGGCCATCGACGAGGTGATCTCGGACAACGGGCCGAACTTCCGGTCGAAGAAATTCGCCGCCCAGCTCGCCCGAAATGCCATCGCGCACACCTTCACCAGGCCGTACCGGCCCCAGACAAACGGCAAAGCAGAGCGCTTCAACCGCACCCTCGCCGACGAATTCCTCTACGCCCACAAATTCAGATCAGAGCCCGACCGCCGCCGCCGACTCCAAACCTGGGTCCACCACTACAATCTCCACCGCCACCACACCGCCATCAACGGCACACCCTCATCGCGAGTGCACAACCTCTATGGGTCTTACAACTAGTCAACACGTCGATCTGTTGGTCCGGCGGCGCTCCACGTCGAGATGAAGTCAAACTGCTGGCGGTGGACAAAAGCCGGGCGGCGGCAGTGCATTGAGTGCAACTACTCGGGCGGTGTCGTCGAGCAGGCAAAACGGGACTCGGGCGTTGATGGCGAACGCCGCCGGGGTGGGGAATCGGGTAACGAACAGGGCTGCTACTTCCCATGCGCGCTCTGGGTTCTCATCTCCCAGTGCTTCGGCTATGCCAGAAGCGCTGCTGCGTACGGCTTTGGTCTTCGCAAGCAGCTTGTCCACATGCCCACCCTCTTTGTGGTAGTCGTCGAACAACCGGCGGGCCTGCTGGTGGTAGTACGGCGTGTACTGGTCTTTGACTTCCATTACCCAGACTCGCGATCGGTCGACGTCGAGGCACAATAGGTCTATCTCGCCGGGGAGTTCGACGATGCCGATCTTCCCGGCCTTCCGCGGCTTGATATTGGACCGGATGATTAGGTCCGTTTGCTGGAGTGCTGCGGCGCAGTCACGTTCAATCTGCCGGTTGCGGTCCTGTCTATAGCGGTCCATCGCTACAGCAACTGGGCTGGGGATGCTGTCGTCTGGCCACGGAAACCGCCCGTCCCCTAAATAATTTCCATAAATCTGGAGCGCCGTTTCCGCGGTCCATGGCAGGACGAAAAGCTCGATCCCTTGCTCAACGAACGGCCGCACGGCGATCCTGGCATCCCTTCTCTCTGTTTCCCAGTGCTCGGAGTCGCGCCGGTCGGCGGCGATGTCGGGACCGCGCAGGGTGAGCCGTTCCAACGCTTGTTGACATTCGTCCTCTGATGCTCCGACAGAAATGGCGACTGCGGCTGCGGTGATGTCCGATGAGGACGCGGTCCCGACGGGGTTGTAGTCGGTGACCTCCCATGTGATCGCTGCCTTCAATACCCCGAAGAGGGCGTCGATCCCGAAGCCAAGGGATGCTCTCATGGCGCTGTCGATACCAGCCATGTCTGGCACCATTTCGGGGATTGACTTTGGCTCCTCATTGTCCGTCGCGGACTGTGCACCGATGGGCACGGGTTGAGGGAACGCTGCTTGC
>JAPPKI010000115.1 GCA_028820035.1 bacterium
CTGCCTTTGCCCGGATCTGGCGTATCGACACCATCCGGTACATGACCATCGCGCTGGCAGCGCTGGGCTTCGCGCTCTTTCCGGCCAGTTCCATTGAGAGCTTCTTCCTGGAGGAGGAGTTCGGCTTGGACGCCTTTGAGCGGGGGTTGGCCATATCGCCGACCGCCTTTGGCCTGCTGTTGTTCCTGCCGTTCATCGGCAAGCGGTTCGACCAGACGTTCAAACGCGATCCCAACCGGGCTCTGCGCATTCTCGGCTCACTGCTGTTCCCGCTGACGGTAACGGTGCCCATCCAGTACTTCATGCCCAACGTCTATCTGTTCGTGGCTTGGGCGGTGGTGAACGGGACGCTTCTGGGGGCGTCGTTCTCGATGATCGGACCCGCGGTGCAGACGGTTCTTCCCTACCGGCTGCGCGGCATGGGGATGGCCATCATCTTGTTCTTCATGTTCGCCATCGGCGCGGTGGGCGGTGGTCTCCTCGCCTCCCTTTTGCAAGACGAGATCGGGGAGCGGTCCACGATCATCACGATCACGGTGATCGCCATGCCCCTCGGCGCCTTCTACATCATGCGTGGGGCGAGCCGGATGCGGCGGGACTTGTCGCTGGTGGTGTCCGAGCTCAAAGAAGAAGAGGAAGAGCAGCAGCGTCGGGCCACCGATGGCGCCACCATACCCGCGCTGCAACTCCACAACGTCGACTTCAGCTATGGCCAAGTGCAAGTGCTGTTCGACCTCAGCTTCGAGGTGCAACAGGGCGAGACCCTGGCCCTTTTGGGAACCAACGGAGCGGGCAAGTCGACCGCTCTCAAGGTGGTCACCGGATTGAACACGCCGGAGAGGGGCATCGTCCGCTTCAACGGCCGCACCATCACCTTCGCCACTCCAGAGCAGCGAGTGGCCATGGGCATCCAGATGCTCCCCGGCGGTGGCGGGGTGTTTCGGTCGATGACGATCGCCGACAACATCCTGGTGGGCGCCGGCCACTACCGCCAGGATCGGGCTGCCCTGGAGCAGAGGCTCGACTACGTGTACGAGCTGTTCCCCATGCTGAAGAACCGGCAACAGGAGTTGGCCGGCGACCTGTCCGGCGGCCAGCAGCAGATGCTGGCCCTGGCCCGGGTGATGCTCCACCAGCCCGAGATCCTGCTCATCGATGAGCTGTCGCTCGGGCTGGCGCCGGGGGTGGTAGCTGAGCTTCTCGAGCTGGTCGAGACATTGAAGGAGACGGGCCAGACGATGATCATCGTCGAGCAGTCTTTGAACGTGGCCCTGTCCATTGCCGAGCGGGCTGTCTTCTTGGAGAAGGGCGAGGTGCGGTTCGAGGGGCGAACCGCCGAATTGGCCGAGCGCGACGACATTGCCCGGGCGGTGTTCCTGGGAGAGGAGGGCGGCTAGCGATGTTCTCGGCCGTTCTCGCCGCCAGCCGAATCAACCCCCAGGTGATGTTCAACGGCGCGGTCGCCGGCATCGTCATCGGGCTGTTGGCCATGGGGATCGTGCTGACGTTTCGATCGACGAAGGTGATCAACTTCGCAGTAGGGAACATGGGACTGATCGGCGGAATGCTGTTGCCGCTGCTCGTGCTTCAATACAACTTCCCGTTTTGGGTGGCGGTAGCCCTGGTTCTGGTGATGGGCGCGGTATTCGGGGGAATCGTCGAGCTCATCGTCATCCGGCGGCTGTTCCGCTCGCCCAGGGTCATTTTGCTGGTGGCCACGGTGGGGGTCGCCCAGCTATGCCAGGTGATCCCGCTGACGTACCCCGAGCTCGACGTCAAGGGAATTCGACGCTATCCGGTGGTGACCTCGGCCAGTTGGCGGCCGTTCGAAGCACTGGGGGTGAGCGAAGTCCAGCTCTGGACGGTGCTTGCTGCCCCGGCGGTGATCGCCGCGGTGGGCTGGGGGCTGCTGGCGCTCCGTACCCACAAAGACCGCTCGAGCCGGCGAAACACTTGGCTGAGTACATGGGTCGTCGGGTTGGCGGTGACCTTCGGGGTGCTCGCGCTGGTATCGGGCGGGGGCGAGCCCAAGGGGATCCGTGTTTCCGGTACCCAGCTCACCATCCTCGTTGCGGTCCCGCTTGTGGCGCTTGGCCTCTATTTGG
>JAPPKI010000017.1 GCA_028820035.1 bacterium
TTCAGCGGCTGTGCGCTTTCGACTTCATCATCAACAGCACCGACCGCAAGGGGGGCCACATCCTGTTGGGCCACGACGGTCGTCTCTACGCCATCGACAACGGCCTGTCATTCCATTGCGAGTTCAAATTGCGCACGGTGATCTGGGAATGGGCCGGAGAACCCCTCCCGGACGACTTGGCCGAAGACGTGACCGCCATGCTGGATGAGGGCCTGCCCGACAGTGTGGCCGGTTTGCTCACCCTGTTGGAGCGCGATGCCCTGCTGACGCGGGCGAATGCCCTGGTGGGCGAGGGTCGCTTTCCCATCGATCCCAGCGGCCGCCGTCACCCCTGGCCGCTGGTGTAAGGCTGGCCTCATCTGCGACAGCATCGGGATGGAGGCGAAGGTCCCCTGGCCGCTGGCGTAAGGCTGGCCTAGCTCCGAGCTTGCAGAGCTTCGATCAGCTTGGGCAGCACTTTATGGACGTCGCCCACCACGCCGAGGTCGGCGATGCCGAATATGGGCGCCTCGGCGTCTTTGTTGATGGCGATGATGTTCTTGGAGCCCTTCATGCCCACCATGTGCTGGGTGGCCCCGGAGATTCCGCAGGCCACGTAGACATCGGGCTTGACCACCTTGCCGGTTTGGCCCACCTGGTGGGAGTAGGGCACCCAGCCAGCGTCCACGATGGCTCGCGACGCCCCTGCGGCACCGCCGAGCAGCTTGGCCAAGTCCTCGATCATGGAGTACTTGTCGGCTTCGCCCAGGCCTCGCCCGCCCGAGACCACCACACCGGCTTCGTCCAGCTTGGGGCCGGTGGACTCTTCGGCAAACCGGTCCACCACCCGAGCTGCACCGGTGGCCCCTAGGTCGGGCACCGGCAACGCCGACACTGCGGCCGGACCACCGCCGGACTCCTCGGCAGCGAACGATTTGGGGCGAACCAGGAACAGGCCTACACCGGACCCATTGAACCGGGTGCTGACGTTGACCGTGCCACCGAACACCGGCTCGGTGCCCACCAGAGAACCGTCGGCCTGATCGAGCTCGACGATGTTGGTGATGACCGGGACACCCAGCTTCACCGAAAGTCGGCCAGCCACGTCACGGCCGTCGTAGGTGGTGCCGAACAGCACAGCGTCGGGAGCGGCACCGCCCTCGATGGCCGCGGCGATGGCCGACGCCACTGCTGGCCCGGCCAGCCCGTCGCCCAAATCGCCGGTGGCGTGAACGGTGGTGGCCCCATGGGCGCCGAGCTCGGCGGCCACCGGCTCGCCCTCGCCTCCCACAACCGCTTCCACGGTGTCGGCCAGCTCGCGGGCCCTGGCGAGGAGTTCGAGGCTGATCGAGGCAACCTGGCCGCCCGATGCCTCCGCGTATACCCAAATAGTTCCCATGCTGGTCTCCTTACTTCCTGGCTCCTAAACGATCCTGAGCTCTTCGAGCAGGGCCACGATGCGCTCATGGGCGTCGCCCTCGTCGGTGATGATCTCGCCGGCCTCCCGCTCGGGGGCCGGGCTGACATCGGTGATCTCCTGGCCGCCGCCGGCCCAGCCCACCTGGTCGGCGCTGACGCCCAGGTCGGCGATGCCCACCTGGTCCATCGGCTTGGATTTGGCTGCCATGATTCCCTTGAACGACGGATAGCGGGGCTCGACCACCCCTGCGGTCACCGAAACCACCGCAGGCAGCGGGCACCGCACCTCGTCGTAGCCGGCCTCCGTCTGGCGCTTGACCAGTACTTCTCCCCCGTCGGCCTGGATTTCTTTGGCGAAGGTCACCGAAGGCAGGCCCAACAACTCGGCCACCTGTTCGGGAACCGTGCCGGTGTAGCCGTCGGACGACTCGGTGGCGGCCAGAATCAGATCGGCCTGAGCCCGACCGATGGCGGCGGCCAACACCCGGGCGGTACCCAGGGCGTCGGTTCCAGCCAAAGCCTCATCGCTGACCAGGATGGCCTTGTCGGCCCCCATGGCCAGTGCCGATCTCAGGCCATTGACCTCCTCATTGGGAGCCATCGACACCAGGGTTACCTCGCCCTCGCCGGCAGCATCACGAAGCTGGAGGGCCATCTCCACGCCGTAGGAGTCCGACTCGTCCATGATGAGCTTCATGTCCC
>JAPPKI010000307.1 GCA_028820035.1 bacterium
TGGGTTGGGTTTCGCCCCCCGCCTTTTTTTCCCCCCCCCCCCCCCGCCCCCCTCCCCCCGCGGGCCCCCCCCCCCCGGCCCCGTTTGTGGGGCCCCCGGGGGGCCCGGCTTCTGGACTGGGATCCCCCGTTCCCATGGGACATTAACATAGGGCCACGGGGACATGGATGGTGATGGCCTCTGGTACCGTCGAGGGGGATGCACGTTTCTGATCCGCCGATTCTGCTTACTGATGTGCTCGACGATGTCGGGGCTGCGATCAAGCTGCTGGCCCAAGAAGCGCCCTATGTGCCGCTGGGGGGTTGGTACAACCCCGGGGCTGATCCCCACGCCCGTACCCGTCCGCTGTGGTTCCGGGACGACTGGGTGAACGAGACCATCGCCGTGCCGGGGTCGGAGGTGTTTCTGAGCAATCCGGCCTACATCGACTCGGCCAAGGCGTTCTACAGCGCCGAGATCGTGGAGCCCCACAGCGTGTACGTGAACCAGATGATGGCCATTCCGCAAGCTGGGCCGGCCCACACCGACAACCCCCGCTTCGCCGGGCGCGACCGCACAAACACCCCGATGTGGCTGCTTAGGGCCATGCTGTGGTCGGGCCTGTTCGAAGACCTGTCGTTCCCGCAGGCCACGGCCATTTGGTGGCTCAACGATGTGGACGGTGGCGGGATCCGCTACTGGCCCTACGGGCCCGACCAACCGCCCGAAGAGCATGTGGGCAACATGGCCAACACCGCACTGATGGGCGACAACCACGGCATGTTCCACCAGGTCAACGCCATCGGCCCCTTCGATATCGGCACGCCCATGGTCACCCCGATGGCGGAGTTTGCCCCGGCGGGCAGCCCCGATGGCGACTGGGTGGTAACCGACCACGGCGAAGAGGTGTACCGCACGCCGCTGGCCGATGTCCGCATCAGCGTGCTGTGGAAGGCCGATGTGTACATCGACGCCGACCACAAGAACCGACTGGCCTCCAATCCCCTGAGCCGCGACGGCATCGCCGCCCGCTTCAATGCCGACCTTGAGGAGCGGGGGATCGACGCTCGGTTCGATCCCAACCGCATTGACGACGACCCCGACCACGCGGCCATGATCGCCGAGCACTACCCCGAGGCTCGCCCTATGGATGCGCTGCCCTCGGTGTTCGACTACTGATCAGTCGCCGCTTCCGCGTCAGCCCAGATCGGAGAGGCGCACCAGCTTCGCGGTGATCACGGGGACCGACTCGTGTTCCACGAAACGCAATCCCATCACACCGTGGTCGCGGCCCGCGGAGTCGACCCAGATGCCCGACGCTGGCTTCTCGGCCGCCACCACCAGCCGCACCACCCCGTCGGCATCGGCCTCCACGTCTTGAGACGATGCGTAGCCCTGGCCGGTGAAGTAGTTGGCCAGGTTCTCCATCCAGTGGTTGCACAGCTGGAAGTTCCAATGGCGGCACACCGGCGGCTTGAACTCCACCACTAGTGCCTCGCCGTCGCCGATGCGCCAGTAGCCGAACTCGAAGTGGCGGTCGTCGGGGGAGCCGCCCACCCGGAGATAGTGCTCGGTGGTGAGCTGTAGCTGGTTCTCTTCTTTGAGCAGCGTGTCGGTCCAGTCGGAGTAGTCGGACTGCACCGACAGCACCATTTGGGCTGCGATGGCCAGCCGCTTCGACATCTCGGCCGCGTCCGGCGTGTGGATTACCGGAGTGGGCTCGAGTGGCTCGATCATCAGCCGGGGCGCCGACTGGGAGTCACGGTCGTCGTAGACGATGCGCATCATCAACTCCCGGGTCTCCGGGGCCACGGCCATCCAGTTGTCGACTCCGGGATCGTCCACCGAGAGAATGAAGTCGACGTTTCCGGCGCCGTCGGTGAACTCGTCGAGCAGGGCGGTGAACGGAGTTTGCGACCAGCTCGGATTGAACTCCTCCAGCACCGCGACGGCCCGGTCGCCCACCGATTCCACCCCGACCCAATCGGGCACCTTCGGGGTCCACGCCGACATGTGGACATAAGGGGCCGAGCCCCGTTGTCCGGTAACCCGGTACCGCTTGGTTGCGTCGATGGGCTGCACCACGTGATCCTGGTCGGGCGACTGGACCCCCTGGCCGC
>JAPPKI010000087.1 GCA_028820035.1 bacterium
CCCGTCGTCTTCCCTTTTTTATTTTTTTTCATCGGCAGCTGCGTCTTGTTCTGGTTACTTGTCTTCTTCTGCGGCTTCTTCGGATTCTTGTGCGACTTGGGGTTCTTCGGCGGCGGCTTCGGGTTCGGGTTCTTCAACTACGGGTTCTGGCTCCGCGGCAGGTTCAGGCTCGACCGCAGGTTCTTCGGCAGTTACTTCCACCTCAGACATAGGAGAATTAACACTAATGGCCTTGATCGGATTACCGACAAGGGAAGGTCAGGTTCCGGCCAGGCGAGCCACCACTGGGGCCATCTCCTCCATAGATTCGATCGACAGGCCGATGTAGCCGATGCCGAGTTCCTCTCGCTGGCGAACCAGCTTGTCAACCACCTCTTCCACGGTTCCGATCATGCTGTGAGGCGAGGCCAAGGCCTGGTCGGTGTCCAAACCCAGTGCCGGGGCCAGCGCGCCGGCAAAGCTCCGCTTGTCGTCGGTAACTCTGGCCACATGGATCCGGGAGTGCAGTTCCAAGCCCTCGAATCGCTCTCCGGCGCTCTCGCGGATCCAGTCGACTTTGGCGGCGGTGGCCTCGGCCGTGGCCGACGATCCCACCCGGTTGTCGATGACCCCGGCAGCCATGTTGGGGTTCACCCCCACGATGTCGGCCGATCTGGCGGCCAACCGCAGCACCCGCTCCGATCCACCGGCCACGAAAAGCGGCGGCCCTCCCAGCCGTACCGGTTTCGGCAGCCCTTCAAGGCCGTCGATGGAGTAGTGCTGGCCCGAGAACGTGACCGTCTCACCGGCAAGCAGCCCCTTGATGATGGCCACCGCCTCGCCCAGGCGCTCGATTCGCACGCCGGGCCGGTCCATGGCAATGCCGGTGCCGTGGTAGTCGCTGTTCTGCCACCCGGCTCCGATTCCCAACTCGAACCGCCCGCCGGACAGCACGTCCAGGGTGGCCGCCTCTTTGGCCAGCGCCGCCGGGTGGCGGAAATCGTTGGCCAGCACCATGGTTCCCAATCGCAACGTGGTGGTGGCCTCCGCGGCGAAGGCCAGCGCCACCATCGGCGCGGGACCCTGGTCGAAATGGTCGGGCATGCAGAAGACGTCGTACCCCAGCCCTTCGGCCCGTCGAGCCATCTCCCGCCACTCCTCAGCGTCAGTAAACCCCCGAGCCTGCACCCCAAACCGAAACCTACGCACCCCGGCGACACTACCCGTCAAACTGACATGCCCATCGGTAGTGTGAGTCAATGCCGTCGACCGCGCTCACCGAGGGTCTGAACCCGGCCCAAATCGACGCGGTTACCCATCCCGGCGGCCCCATTCTGGTGGTCGCTGGCGCCGGATCGGGCAAGACCCGCGTGCTAACGCACCGCATCGCCTACCTCATCGACGAACTGGGCGTTTCCCCGTTCGCCCTCTTGGCCATCACCTTCACCAACAAGGCGGCCCAGGAGATGAAGCACCGGGTGGGAGCCCTCGTCGGCCCGGTGGCCGACAAGATGTGGGTGAGCACCTTCCACTCGGCCTGCGCCCGCATCCTGCGCTACGAGCACGAGGCCATCGACTTCCCATCCAGCTTCACCATCTACGACCAGGCCGATTCGGTGCGGCTCACCCGCTACATCCTCAACGATTTCGGATTCGACCCCAGGCAGATGCCCCCCCGGTCGATTCACGCCGCCATCAGCGCGGCCAAAAACGAGATGATCGGCGTGTCCCAGTACAAAGACCAGGCGGCCAATGTGTTCGAGCGCCGCATCGGCGAGATCTACGACGAGTACCAGCAGCGCCTCCGCCGGGCCGGGGCCATGGACTTCGACGACCTCCTGGGCACCACCGTGAACCTGCTCCGCCAACAGCCCGATGTGCTCGACCGCTACCGCCGCCGCTTCGAGCACGTGCTGGTGGACGAATATCAGGACACCAACAGCGTGCAGAATCAGCTCGTGCTGCTCTTGGGCCGAGAGCACCGAAACGTGTTCGTGGTGGGCGATGCCGACCAGTCGGTCTACCGCTTCCGGGGAGCCGACATCCGCAACATCTTGGAGTTTGAGCGGGCCTTCGAGGACGCCACCGTGGTGCTGCTGGAGCAGAACTACCGCTCCA
>JAPPKI010000100.1:0-1749 GCA_028820035.1 bacterium
GCCAGCCAGGAGCGGCGCTCAACCGGCTCTACCACGGGCTGCCTTCCATCGGGGCGCTCTTGATCAACGGGCTGGGCTGGCGGTGGATCTTCTACGTCAACCTGCCCATCGCTGCCCTGGTATTTGCCGCCACCGCCCGGCTGGTGCGGGAGTCGCGCGACGAAGAGAGCGAGGGACGCCTCGACGTGGTGGGGGTGCCGATGGGCACGCTGGCCCTGGCGCTGGTGATGGTGGCCATCGTCCAAGGCGAGGGGTGGGGCTACGACGACAAGCGCATCATTGCCTTCGCGTCCATTGCTGTCGTGCTGCTGCCGTTGGTGATCTGGCGATCGCGCTCTCACCCCAACCCGCTGCTCGACCTGAGCCTGTTCAGCTATCGCTCGTTCTCTGCGGCCACCGCCTCCTTCGGCTTGTACGCGCTGGGGTTCGTGCCCGGGTTCTTGATGAGCTCGCTGCTGCTGCAAGACCTGTGGGGCCTCACCGTGCTGGAGGCCGGGCTCGGTCTTACGCCGGGGCCGATCATTGCCTCAGCGCTGTCGGTTCCCATCGGGCGGATGGCCGACCGCTGGGGCCACCGATGGCTGCTGACCTCGGGGGTGGTGCTGTGCGGGCTGTCTTACGCTTTGCTGCTGGCCTGGGCTGGGGAGTCGTCGGCCTACTTCGCGGTGTTCCTTCCCGCCAACGTGATCTTGGGCATCGGCGTGGGATTGTCCATTGCCACCTTCGTCAGCGCAGCCATGAGTGATGTCCCGCCGCCTCGATTCGCCATCGCCAACGCCACCACCCGCACCGTCCAGCAGGTGTGCTTCGCCCTGGGCATCGCCGTGGTGATCGCCCTGTTCAACTCCGCGCCCAGCGGCGACCCGCTGGGCGGATTCCAGCGAGCCTGGATCTGGGTCATCGCCACTTACGCGGCCTCGGCGGTGGTGATCATGGTGGCCTTCCCCTCTGGGACCGCCCTGGTTCGGCGTGGACTGCGGGGCGGCCAATCCAGTGTGAGACGCTAGGTCCATGTCGGAATCTGTTGAATCGCGGCTGGCTGCGCTGAGCACCGAGGAGAAGGCTGACATGGTGGCCGGTGAGGCCATCTGGACCACCAAGAGCTTCCCGGAAGCGGGCATTCCCGGCATCGGGGTGACCGATGGTCCCAATGGGGCCCGAGGCGGAGGGCTGCTGGGCACCGGCACGGCCACGGCCTGCATTCCGGCCGGGGCGGTGCTGGGGGCAACGTGGGATCCCGAGTTGGTGGAGCGGCTGGGCGGGGTGTTGGGCAACGAGGCCCGGGCCAAGGGATGCCGGGTGCTGTTGGCCCCCACCATCAACCTGCACCGCAACCCGCTGGGGGGACGGAACTTCGAGTGCTACAGCGAAGATCCGATTCTCTCCGGACAGGTGGCTGCGGCGTTCGTGCGGGGCGTGCAGTCTCTGGGGGTGGCCACCACGCCCAAGCACTTTGTGGCCAATGACTCCGAGTTCGAGCGCAACACCATCGATTCCCAGGTGGACGAGCGCACCCTGCGGGAGCTGTATCTGGTGCCGTTCGAGTACGCGGTGGCCGAGGGCGGCACATGGGGGATCATGAGTGCCTACAACCGGCTCAACGGAACCTTCTGCTCAGAGAACGAATGGCTGCTCGCCCAGGTGCTGCGGGAGGAGTGGGGGTTCGACGGTTTCGTGATCTCCGACTGGTTCGCGGCCCGGTCCACCGCAGCATCGGCTCGGGCCGGACTGAGCCTGGAGATGCCCGGG
>JAPPKI010000100.1:1759-2090 GCA_028820035.1 bacterium
GTGGTACAACCGCGGCCCGATCGGCGAAGCGCTGGCCGCGGGGGAGATGGACGAGGGCCATCTCGACCGAATAGCCGGCGACGTGCTGCGCCTACTGGAGCGCACCGGGGCATTGGACGGCGACGACGAGTGCGAGCCTGGCCAAGAGCATGAGTTAGACCGTGCTGAGGATCGGGCGCTGATACGCCAGGCGGCCGCCGCGGGAACGGTGCTGGTGGCCAACAACGGAGTGCTGCCGCTGGACCCGACCGCGGCAGGGTCGATGGCGGTGATCGGCCCCAACGCCCGCAAAGCCCAGATCATGGGTGGGGGTTCGGCCACCGTGCAGGCG
>JAPPKI010000405.1 GCA_028820035.1 bacterium
GCCCCGCACCGCGTCCTGGAACACCTCTTGGATCTTTCGGGTGATTGGACCGGGATCGCCGATCTCGCGGTCGTCCACCGACCGGATGGGCACCACCTCGGCCGCCGTACCCGACAGGAAGGCTTCGTCGGCCAGATACAGATCGCTGCGCAGCAGGTTGTCGGTCACATAGGGAATCCCCAGGTCGGAGGCCATGGTGCGGATGGCATCCTGGGTGATCCCCTCCAGCGCTCCAACCGAGGTGGGCGGGGTGACGATGGTCCCGTCGCGCACCACGAACAGGTTCTCGCCGGTGCACTCGCTCACATAGCCCTGGGGCGATAGAAGAACGGCCTCGTCGTAGCCGGCCTTCACCGCCTGCACCTTGGCCAGCTGGCTGTTGATGTAGTGCCCGCAGCCCTTGGCCGCAGTGGGCATGGAGTTGGGATCGTGGCGCTGCCAGGAGCTGACCATGAGGCGCACCCCGTTCAAGATGCCCTCGTCGCCCAGATAGGTGCCCCACGGCCACACCGCAATGGCCACGTTCACCTCGCACGGCAGCGGGTTCAGCCCCATCTCCCCGTAACCCAGATAGGCCAGCGGACGGATGTAGCCGCTCTTCAAATTGTTGACCCGCACGGTCTCCTTGGTGGCCGCCACCAGCTCATCCACCGTAAATGGAATGTCGATCTGGAGGATCTTGGCGCTGGCGAACAGCCGCCGGATATGGGGGGTGAGCCGGAACACCGCGGGGCCCTCATCGGTCTCATAGGCCCTGATGCCCTCGAAAACGCCGTTGCCGTAGTGAAGCGTGTGAGTGAGCACGTGCACGGTGGCGTCCGCCCAGTCCACCAGCTCGCCGTCCATCCACACCTTCTCCGTGGTCTCGATTGGCATCGTGCTCAGATCCTTTCTGCGCTCACTGCTTCGATCTTCGCGGGCCTCACACCCGCTCTGCGATGGCGTCGCCGATCTCGGTGGTGGTCCCGTATTGAGTTGTCGGATCGGCACAGGCCGCCCGAATCCGGTTGGCTGCGTCGGTCTCGCCCAAGAACTCAACCATCATGGCCGCCGACAAGATCGCGGCGGTGGGGTTGGCCCGACCGGTCCCCACAATATCGGGTGCCGAGCCATGAACCGGCTCAAACATCGACGGCCCGGTGCGGTCGGGGTTCAGGTTGGCCGAGGCGGCCAGCCCGATGCCGCCCGACACCGCTCCGCCGAGATCGGTGAGGATGTCGCCGAACAGGTTGTCAGTCACGATCACGTCGTAGCTCTTGGGGTCTTCCACGAAGTAGATGCAGGCGGCGTCCACGTGGTTGTAGGCGGTGGCCACATCGGGATACTCCTCGGCCACCTCGTTGAAAGTGCGCTCCCAAAGATCGCCGGCGAAGGTCAACACGTTGGTTTTGTGTACCAGGGTGAGGTGGCGCCCCGGGCGGCTGCGGGCCAGATCGAAGGCGTAGCGCACACAGCGCTCCACCCCGAACCGGGTATTCACCGATCCCTGAGTGGCCACCTCCGCGGGGGTGTGGCGGCGCAGGAAGCCGCCCTCCCCGGCGTAGGTGCCCTCGGTGTTCTCCCGGATCACCTCGAACTCGAATGCACCGTCGGGCGACCGGAACGGGCGGCGGTTCACGTACAGGTCGAGCTCGAAACGCATCCGGAGCAGCAGCCCCCGCTCGATGACGCCGGGGGGCACGTCGGGGGTGCCCACCGCCCCCACGTAGAGGGCGTCCAGCCCCCGCCACTCCTCCATGATCTCATCGGTCAGCACGGTGCCGTCGCGCAGATAGCGGGCGCCGCCGAGGTCGTAGGGCACCGTGTCGAGCTCCACGCCGGCCGCGTTCAGCACCTTCAGTCCCTCGGCGGCGACCTCAGGGCCGATCCCGTCGCCGCCGAGAACTCCAATCATGTGGGCCATGGCCCATCAGAATACGAATACAGCCTTACTGAAAGCGAACGCTAAAATTGACCGTTATGCCGGAAACCCATGAGCTGTCGCAGACGGCCTTCGACCGTCTTCAGGCTGAGTTCGAACAGCTCACCACGGTTGGACGGGTGGAGATCGCCCGCAAGATCGAAGCGGCCCGAGAATTGGGCGATCTG
>JAPPKI010000257.1 GCA_028820035.1 bacterium
GGCGGGTTCTGGTCGCCCGACTCCAACACCCCCGCACCGGCGATGGCGTTGGGCGACGAATGGAATCCAGCCTTGTGGGCCCAGGGCCCCCGGCTGCCGAAGCACGAGGCGTACACGTAGAGGAGACGGGGGTTGCGGGCCATCACGGTGTCGGCGTCGATGCCCAGGCGCTCTGGGGTCCCCGGGCGGAAGTTGTGCAGGAACACGTCGGCTTTGTCCACCAGCCGGTACAAAATGTCGAGGCCCTCGGGAGTCTTGAGGTCCAAGACGATCGACTCTTTGCCCACCAGGGATTTCACGTAGTCGGTGGTCCAGTTGCGCCGTCCGGGATCCCCGGCGGGTGGCTCCACCTTGATCACCCGGGCTCCCGCCTCGGCCAGCAGCGTGGCCGCGAACGGACAGGCGTAGAAGTAGCCGACGTCCAGGATGGTCACATCGGCAAGGGGCAGGCCGGCAGGGGGATCGGCCTGCACAGCGGGCGAGGCGGCGGTGGGAGAAGAAGGCCAGGCGGCGAGGACCTGGTCGGTGTGCTCGCCCAAACGGGGCGCGGGCAGACCGACCACCGACGGTGTGTCCGAGTATTGCCCGAGCGGGCCGATCTGCACTGTTGATCCCCACTCGGGGTCCGGCACCTCTTGGCGGCGGTCGTTGTCGATGCACTGGGGATGGTCCAGAAATTCCCGGGGGGCCAAGAACGGATCGCCCCCGATGTCGTTGGCCGAGAAGACCTCCATCCACTCCTCCGCGGTCCGCTGTTCCATGCCGTGGCGGATGGACTCGATAACCTCGGACAGTCGCTCCTCGCTGGGCCACAGGTCGGGGGCATTGGCCAGCTCGGGGTCGTCCAACAGCGCTTCGAGTCCCAGCTCGGTCAGCCACCGGCGGTAGTGGTGGGCTTGCCGGCTGCACATCTGGATGAACCGGCCGTCTTTGGTGGGCGCGGTCATGAACGGCACCCGCATGATGCCGAACACCCGGCCCGGCTCGGGCGGGATGTTGGTGCGGTTGCCGTGCCCGCTGGTCATGTCGTACACGCTGAGGGCGTGGAGCAGGCTGGTGTGGACTCGTTGGCCCTTACCAGTGTGTTGGCGGGCCCAGATGCCGGCCATGAGCCCGACGGTGGCCAGCATTCCCGCTCCATAGGAGGCGATGGGTACCGGGGTGAACACGGGACCCGGGCGCACCCCTTCGTAGGTCGTCATCCGTCCGCTCTTGGCCGCCACAATCTGCTCGTAGCCAGGCAGATCTCGCCATGGCCCTGTCTCGCCGAAACCGGTGATGGAGGCGTAGACCAGTTGGTTGTTCAACCGATGCAGGGTTTCGTAGTCCACCCCGAGCCTTTCCGCCACCGAGGGCCGGAATGCCTCGATGAGGCCATCGGCTGCCTGAGCCAGATCAAGGAATCGGTTCCGATCGGCAGCGTCGCCCAAATCGAGGACCATGCTTTTCTTGGCCCGATGCCAAGCGGCAAAGCCAGGCCGCCCCCGGTCTCGGTCACCATCGGGAGATTCGACTTTGACCACCTCGGCGCCGTTCTCGGCCAAGACCAATCCAGCGATGCCCGCGGCCGCTCCCGAGCCGAGTTCGAGAATTCGCAACCCCTCCAGAGCGGTGGCCATCTCTAGATATTGGTTCCTGTCGCCCTTCGGAGGCTATCGGAGGTGCCAATGGATCTAGCCGGACTACTAGCGTCGGGCCATGCCGCCGAGAGCAATCGACTGCTGGGTAAACGTGAATATGGGCGACTACAAGCCGCCCGAGTACTTGATCCGGGTGAAGGAGGATTACTTCCATGGCGGAGACGACTTTTTCCGCAGCTTCACCCCCGAAGAGCTTCTGCCGCTCATGGACGAGCTTGGGGTGGAGAAGGCCTTAATCCAGGCCACGGTGGGCGAAGACAGCCCCCGCCAGATCGACTTTGTGGAGCGCTATCCAGAGCGGTTTGCGCTAGCCCTGCATCTCGACCCCCGGGGATTGATGCCTGTGCTGTGGAAGCTGGAGGAAATGGTCAAGCAGTACCCAGTGGCGTTGGCCCGGGTGGTGCCGTTCGGGGTGGATGTCCCACCCAGCGATCCGGTGTATTACCC
>JAPPKI010000263.1 GCA_028820035.1 bacterium
GTTCTCGAAGATGGTGGCCTCCACCTCGCGGGGGCATTTCATGGTCACCGAGCCGTCGGCCAGCTCTCGAAAGCCGTGGTCCACGTAGGCCCGCAGCACCTCGGGGTCCAACAGGTTGAACGGGAGCCGGGATCCGTACCGGTCATAGGCCGCTTGGCGCGACTCGAAGATCTCTTTGCGCATTCGGGCCATGTCGCCCAGCGCCATGACGCCGTCGCGGGGCAGGCTGAACGCTGGAATGGTCACCGGCTCGAACATCCAGGCCCGATCAAATGTCCCCGGCTGGGCCAGCTCGGCCTTCAAGATCGACGCCCCGCCCAAAGAATGGCCCACCGCAAGCTGGGGGGCCGGGTCCAGGGCGTCCACTGCGGCCAAAACGTCGTCGGCCATACCGTCCCAGTGGTAGTCCTCATCGGGGCCCGACACGCTGTCGCCGTGGCCCCGGAAGTCCAGCGCCCAGCACCGGGCCACCGACGCCAATTTCTGAGCCACCGGCGCCCACATCGGCCCGCAGAACCCGTTGGCGTGGCAGAACAGCACCGTCGGCCCGTCGCCCCCCAGGTCGTGCAGCGCCACCCGAGCGCCCTTGGTCGAGTCAATCAGCATCGGGCCGCTCATGGTCGAAGAACTGTGGTCGCTGCGGTAAGAGCACACATCGGCCCGCAGGTTACGGTTGGCGGCCATGAGCGACAACATCGTCCTGATCGACAACCCCCGCCCCCATGTGCGGCGCGTCACCATGAACCGCCCCGAGAAGCGCAACAGCCTCATCCACCCGTTGCGAGGGGCCGTTCTCGAAGCGCTGGAAGAGGCCGACCGAGACGACGACGTCAAGGTGAGCATCGTGTGCGGCGCCGGCCCGTCGTTCTCCGCCGGCTACGACCTCAGCGGGGGCAATGAGGGCTATGAGCTGCCCTTCTACACCCCTGGCGGCGAGGGCCAGTGGCCCCGCCACGTAACCGAGGGCTGGATGAGCATCTGGGACCTGGCCAAGCCGGTCATCGCCCAGGTCCACGGCTACTGCCTGGCCGGGGGCAGCGAGCTGGCCACCGGCTGCGATCTGGTCTACATGGCCGAAGACGCCAAGATGGGCTATCCCGCCGTGCGCTTCGGCGTGCCCGACATGCACTTCCACCCCTGGTTCTTGGGCATGCGCAAGGCCATGGAGATGATGCTTACCGGCGACTACGTGACCGGCGTCGAGGCCGTGGAGCGAGGCTGGGCCAATGCCTGCTATCCCGAGGACGAATTAGAAGACGCCGTGCTGGAGGTGGCCGAGCGCATCGCCCAGGTGCCGGCCGAGCTGCTCCAGATGAACAAGAGGGTGGTCCACCGCCAGATGGAGCACATGGGCATGCGGGCCGGTATCCGGGCTGGCACCGAGCTGTGCGCTCTGGGCACCCACACCCAGGCCATGGCCGATTTCGTGGGCTCCATCAAGAAGAAGGGCCTCACCACCACCCTCTCTGAGCGCGACTCCAAGTTCGGCGACTACCGCACCAGCCACTAGCCCCGAATGCACCGGCCCTTCGTGGTCCGGTGCAGTTGGGCTAACTTGATCGGGACATGCGACGAGGGGGGACCCTGATGACTGCTCGTTTGTGGAAGCTGTTGCTTGCCGCGCTTTCCGTGCTGGCCTTGGTGGCCACGGCCTGCGGCAACGCTGGAGACGACGACCAAGGCGGTGCCACCGCGCCCACTGCGGCGCCCGCTGCCGAGGAGCCCGACGATGAGCCTGCTGCCGCGCCCGCCGATGAACCCGACGACGAGCCCGCCCCCGCTCCCGATGAGCCTGCCGACGAACCTGCTACCGAGCCCGCCGATGAGCCTGCCGACGAGCCTGAGGATGAGCCCGCACCAGAGCCCGAGCCTGAGGAGCCCTAAGAACCCGAGCACCGCCACACCTTTGTGCCCATCGAAGGCGTCCCCGGCGTGAACGACTCCGAGATCAAGGTCACCTCCATAGTCACCATCAGCAACAACGCTCTGGGCACCAACATCGGGGCCTACAACGACGGCATCGAGGCCTACTTCAACTTCATCAACGAGACCGGCGGCATCTACGGCCGCGATCTGGTACTGGCC
>JAPPKI010000259.1 GCA_028820035.1 bacterium
GTGTTGGCCAGCCGGCACCTTGGCCGGCCCGTCAAGTGGATCGAGGACCGCAGCGAGAACCTCACAGCGGCCAATCAGGCTCGAGCCGAAGTGATCGAGGTGGCGATGGCGCTGGACGAGGAGGCCCGGATCACAGGATGCAGGGTGCGCCATGTGGAAGATGTCGGCGCATATGCCATCGGCGGGCATAGCAGCGCTTCGGGCAACCTGGCCCGCTTCTTTCCCGGCCCGTATCGCATCCCGCTCTACGGGTTCGCCAGCCGTTCGGCGTACACCAACACCGTGGGGAGGGCGGCATACCGGGGCCCCTGGCTGAGCGAGACCACCGCCCGAGAGCAGATGATCGACCATGTGGCCCGCGAGCTGGGTATCGACCCGCTGGAGATGCGGCGCCGGAACACAGTGACTGCCGACGAGCTTCCCTACACCACCGCCACCGGCATGGTTTACGAGAACGTGTCGTTGCGGGAGTGCCTGGACCAGGCCGCTGAGATGGTGGACTACGACGAATTCCGACAGCGTCAACGGGAGGCGAGAGCGCAGGGCCGCTACTTCGGGCTGGGGATCAGCTCGTATGTAGAGCCGTCGGGCATGGCGTGGGCCTCTCTGGCCACAGAGCAGGTCACCATACGAATGGACACGGCTGGCAAAGTACGCATCTTCATGGGCAGCGGAGACCATGGGCAGAGCCTGGCCACCACCATGTCGCAACTGGTGGCCGAGCACCTTGGCTGCGCTCTCGATGACATCGAGTTCGTGCAGGGCGACACCACCGCCACTCCTTTCGGAGCTGGTACCGGAGGCAGTCGATCTGCGGTCATCGGGGGTGGTGCGGCCATCGGTGCCGCCCGTCAACTGCACGACAAGGTGCTGGAGATAGCTGCCCACCACTTGGAGGCGGCCGCTCCCGACATCGAGGTGAGCGACGGGGTGGCCTCGGTGGTGGGCACGCCGACCCGACAGGTCACTTTGGCCGAGATCGCCGCTACGGCCTACCGAAGCACCGACCAGCTGCCCCCAGGCATGGAGCCGGGACTGGAGGCCAGCCACCGGTATCAGCCGCCCAATGTGTTCACGTTTTCCAACGCCACCCACATCTGCATTTGCGAGGTGGACATCGAAACCGGTCTGGTTTCCCTGGAGCGCTTCGTGGTCAGCGAGGACTGCGGGCGCATGATCAATCCCATGGTGGTTGACGGCCAGATAGCCGGCGGCGTGGTGCAGGGCATCGGCGGCGTACTGTGGGAGAACATGGCCTACGACGACCAGGGCAGCCCGCTGGCATCCACCTTCATGGACTATCTCATACCCAGCGCCCCGGAGCTGCCACCCATCGAGTGCGGCCACATCGAAACCCCCTCGAACACGGAGGGCGGCTTCAAGGGAATGGGGGAGGGAGGCACTATCGGCGCCCCCGCGGCGGTAGCCAATGCCGTGGCCGACGCTCTGGCCCCGCTCGGCGTGCAGGTGGACACATTCCCCCTCGGGCCCCGCGAGGTGTTCGACCTCATCCAAAGAGCTCAGCAATGAGCAGGAGCATCTCCATCGGCAGCGGTTCGGCTTATTCCACCGATCGGCTGGACTGGGCCCAGGAGCTGGCCGACAGCGGCCTGGTGGATTACATGGGGTTTGACTGTCTGGCTGAGCGGACTATGGCGCTGGCCCAAGTGCGCCGCCTTGATGACGAGACAGCGGGCCACGATCAGCGCATCCCCGAGCTCATGCGGCGCTTCGCCGGTTTCTTGGGGCGCGGCGGCAAGATGGTCGGCAGCTTCGGGGCGGCCAATCCGGCCGCGGCCGCCGACGATGTGCTTCGGGGGCTGAAGGCAAACGGCGTTGCCGGGGTTCGGGTCGGGTTGATCTACGGCGACGACGTGCTCGACCATGTGCTCGATCAGGATCTGGAGCTTCCTGAAATGGGGGTGACCGCCCGGGACATCGCCGCCCGAGTGGTGTCGGCCAACTCCTATATCGGTGCCGACCCCATCGTCGAGCTCCTACACGAGGGCGCGCAGTTCATCCTCGGCGGCCGCATTGCCGACCCCTCGCTTTATGTGGGCCCGATCGCCTATGAGATGGGCTGG
>JAPPKI010000094.1 GCA_028820035.1 bacterium
TGACCACGGTGCTCGACGCCAGCACGGCCCCGCTGGTGGCCGAGGAGATTCGCACCCTGGCCGACGCCCTGGCCGAGCGGGGATTCGCCGGGCACCTGCACGTCATGCAATCCAGTGGCGACACCTGTGCTGCCGACGGCGCACTCCGGGCGGTGGAGACTTTGGGATCGGGGCCGGTTGCCGGGCTGTTGGCGTCAGCCGAGTTGGTCCAGCAGTTGGGCCGAAGCGAGGCCATCGCCACCGATGTAGGTGGCACCAGCTTCGACGTCGGCCTGATCACCGGCGGCGAACCCACATTGGCGACACGCCCCATGATCGGACGCTGGGCCCTTGCTCATCCGGTGGTGGAGGTGGTTTCGATCGGCACCGGCGGGGGGTCGCTGGCCTGGATCGACCCCGTGTTGGGCAGCCTGCGGGTGGGGCCCCATTCGGCTGGCGCTCAGCCCGGCCCGGCGTGCTATCGCCGGGGCGGGAGTGCCCCCACCCTCACCGACGCTGCGGTGGCCTTGGGCTACTTGAGCGGGTTGGGCGATGTGCTGGAACTTGACCGCGAGGCGGCAGAGCGAGCCTTGGACGATGGCGTGGCCGCTGCACTGGAGCTCTCGGTGCCCGAAGCCGCCGACGCCGTGATCAGGGTGGCATGCTCCCAAATGGCCGACCTGATTCGCCGGGTGACGGTTCAACGGGGCCACGATCCCGCCGGGTTCACCATGCTGGCTTACGGCGGGGCCGCCCCCCAGTACGCCACTCGATACGCCGCCGAGGTGGGAGTGGCCGAGGTGGTAGTGCCAATGGCTGCGTCGGTGTTCTCTGCCCATGGTGCTGCCGGGGGCCACCTCGGATATGGACATCGGCCCTCCCCAGCGTCAGATAGCCCAACCATCGATCACCGCAATGCCTGGTTCGATCGCCAGCTCACCGCCTGTCCGGTATACGACGGACCTCGGTTGGCCCCGGGCACCGAATTGGAGGGGCCAGCGTTCGTCGACCACCCGTCCACTTCCATTGTCCTGCGGCCCGGAGACCGGGCCGAGATCACCATCGAGGGTCACGCCCGCCTGTTCCCTGGACCGCCATCATGACCGACGCCGCGTTGTTCGAGGTGCTGCGCAATCGGCTGTGGGCCATCAACGACGAGGCAGTCGACGCCATCGTGGCCGTGTCGGGATCGCCCATCGCCACCGAGGGCAATGACTTCAACTCCGGCATCTTGACCGCGGCCGGGGAGGTGGCGCTGGCCGGCCCCTACGTGCTGGTCCATGCCGCGGCACTGGGCCAGGTGGTCCGCCATGTCATTGAGCAATTCGGCGACGATTCCGGTATCGGCCCCGGTGACATGTTCATCACCAACGACACCTATGTGGGCGCTCCCCACCAACCCGACGTGATGGTGATGGCCCCCGTGTTCCGGGGCGACCGGCTGATCGCATGGTGCGGCTCGTGCGTCCACCAGAACGACGTGGGCGGACCGGTGCCGGGGTCGATCACAGTTGGGGCCACGTCCATATACGAGGAGGCGGTGCCCATGGCCCCCACCCGCATCGTGGAGGCCGGGGAGCTCTTGGCCGAAGTGGAACAGGAATACCTCGGCCGCTCCCGCACTCCAGAACTGAACCGGTTGGACCTGCTGGGCCAGATCGAGGCCAACCGGGTGGTGGCCCGCCGACTGAACGGACTGTGCGACCGCTACGGCACCGACACCGTCATGGCCGTGATCGACGGACTTATCGACCGCACCGAGGCCGCAGTACGAGCCCGACTGGCCTCCTTGCCAGATGGGCGATGGCGTCACCGGGGACTGGTGGAGCACGACGGCATCGACGACCGGGTGTACGAGATCGGCTTGACCATGACCAAGCAGGGCGACTCCCTGCATCTGGACTTCACCGACGCCAGCCCGCAGGCCCCGGCGCTGATCAACACCAGCCGGGCCATCACCTCCAGCTACGCCATGGCCGCGGTGATGACGGTTTTGGGCTACGGCCTGCCCTGGACACCAGCGGGGTTTTGGCGGGTCATGGAGGTTGAAACCACGCCGGGCACCATTGTGGACTGCCTGTGGCCTGCGGGCATGTCCATGGG
>JAPPKI010000534.1 GCA_028820035.1 bacterium
CCTCTGGGTGCTCGCCCTACAAGAGCAGCAGGTGGGTGTGGATGCGGCTCATCAGGACAATCCTACGCCGAAGCACGGGGGTTTACCAAACACGTCGAGGCTGCTAATCGGCTGGAGCCAGGCCCAAGTAGCGGGCCGTCTTTACTCCGTCGATGGCCACCAGCGCCTCGGCCACTGCCTTGGGCACCGGCTGGGAGGTAGCGATCACCATAGAAGCCCCTTCCCCGGTTGGTGCCCTACCCACGTTCATGTCGTTGATATTGATCCCCGCGTCCCCCAGCAGTGTGCCCACCGCGCCAATCACTCCGGGATAGTCGTCGTTGGACAGCAAGATCATGTGATCGGCGGGCGGCATGTGGATGGCGTGGTCGTCGGCGAGCACCAACACCGGCTCTTGGCGAGCGCCGGTCAGCCGCCCGCCCAGGCTGTGGCCCGCGCCCCGCAGAGTGAGCAGGTTCACGTGTTCTTTGGAGGTGGGCGTGCTTGTTGCCCGCACCTCCATGCCCTTCTCCTTGGCCATGTCCATCGCGTTCACATAGCTGACCTGCATATCCGACACCGCGCTCAGCAACCCCTTCACCGCCGACATCACCGCCACCGTGTTGTCGGGCTTGCCGATCTCCCCGATGAGCTCCACCTCCAGCACCTCGGGCAGGCGATCGCACAGGTTTCCGAACAACCGACCCAGCTGCTCCGCCAGCGGCAGATAAGGTCGCAGCACGTCGGGAACGTTCTTGGCCGGGACATTGACCGCCGCGGGCACGAATTCTCCGGTCAGTGCCAACATCACCTGCTCGGCAATGGCGTCGCCCGCTTTGCTCTGGGCCTCTTCGGTGCTGGCCCCCAGATGGGGGGTGACCACCACCGAGTCGAGGTCGAACAGCGGTGATTCAGTGATGGGCTCGCCGTCGAACACATCCAGGGCCGCCCCGGCGATGCGCCCCGAAGCCACCGCTTCGGCCAAGTCGGCCTCGTCCACGATCCCGCCCCGTGAAACGTTGACAATCCTCAGGTTGGGCTTGGCCAGCTTCAAGAGCTCAGAGTTGATAAGCCCGACGGTCTCGGGAGTGCGGGCTACGTGAATGGTGATGAAGTCGGATTGGGCCACCAACTCCTCCAGCGACACCAGGGCCATGACGCTGTGGAGGGCCATCTCTTCGGATACATAGGGGTCGCTGGCGATAACCCGCATGGCGAACCCCAGAGCCCGCTCGGCCACCAGCCGGCCGATGCGACCCAGCCCGATTATGCCCAGCGTCTTGTCACTCAGCTCGATGCCCTCCCAGCGCCCGCGCTCCCAGCGGCCGTCGGTGAGCGCAGCGTGGGCCTGGGGGATGTTGCGGGCTTGGGCCAAGACCAGCGCCATAGTGTGCTCGGCAGCCGAAATGATGTTGGACAAGGTGTCGTTCACCACCAGCACCCCGTGCTCGGTGGCGGCATCGACGTCCACGTTGTCCAACCCCACTCCGGCCCGGCCCACGATCACCAGATCGGTGCCCGCGTCGAGCACCTCGGCAGTCACCTGGGTGGTCGACCGGATAATCAGCGCCTGCACTCCTGTAACTGCCTCCAGCAGCTCGTCGGGAGTCATCCCGGTGCGGACGTCAACCTCATGCCCCGCGTGGCGGAGCTTGGCCACCCCGATGTCGGCGATCTTCTCTGCTACCAATACCCGGGCCATCGGCCCTCAGAATAAACCGCGCTCAGTGACCCGCCGGGGACCAATATGCGACGACTTAGTGAATTTGCCTGCTAGGGGGAAATCTCCACCAGTGGGATGTCGTCGGCCAGGGCAAAACCCAGGATCTGGGCGAAGAACGAGAGCTCGGCTTCGAGGGCGGCCACGATGTTCTCGGCTTTGCGGAAACCGTGCTGCTCCCCTTCGAACAGCAGATACGCCACTGGGATCGACCGCTGTTCCAGGGCAGCCACGATCATCTCGGCCTGATTGGGAGGCACCACCACGTCTTCGGAACCCTGGAGCACGATCATGGGGGCCTCGAAGTCGTCCACGAAGTGGATAGGCGAACGGGCCTTGTAGACCTCCTCATCTTCGGGGTACAGCCCCACCAGAC
>JAPPKI010000117.1 GCA_028820035.1 bacterium
TGGCCGAGCTGCCGTTCTGCGATTTCGGAGAGGTCATCGATCCGCCGTCGGCCGATGTGACCGCCCATGTGGTGGAGATGCTCGCCGAGCTGGATGCCGACGCGATGGGATTCCCAATCGACAGGGATGCAATGAACCGCGGGGTTCAGTGGCTCAGTGATGAGCAGGAGGAGGATGGTTCCTGGTATGGGCGCTGGGGGGCCAACTATCTCTACGGCACCGGGGCGGTGGTTCCGGCGTTGATCAGTGCCGGGGTGCCCGCCCACGACAACCGGGTAGTGCGAGCATGCCGCTGGCTGGAGTCGGTGCAAAACCAAGACGGCGGTTGGGGCGAGGACATGCGCTCCTATGTCGACGACAACTGGCGGGGGCGAGGGGAGTCCACCCCGTCGCAGACCGCATGGGCGCTGCTGGCGCTGGTCGCCGCGGGCCGATCGAGCGAGGAGGCGGCTCAGCGAGGAGTGGCCTGGCTGGTGGAGCACCAGCGCGACGACGGGGACTGGGACGAGCCCTGGTACACCGGCACCGGCTTCTCCGGCGACTTCTACATCCGCTACCACCTCTACCGGCTGGTGTTCCCGTTGATGGCCCTGGGCCGCTGGGTACAGGCGACAACGGGTGAGGGGTGAGCCTGGTGGTGCTGTGTCCGTTGGCTATGGAGGCCCGAGCCGCCCGGCGGGGAATCCGCCGGCATGGCGGTGGGTCAAAGGTGTTGTGTACCGGCATGGGGCCCAAGCGCAGTCGCCGGGTTGAGCCGCACCGCGGCCCGGTAGCGGTGGTCGGCATGGGCGGGGCGGTGGTCGATGGCATCGAGCCGGGTGACGTGGTTGTGGCCACCGAGGTATCGGCCGACGATGTGTCGCCCATTGGCTTGCCCCAATCCGAAGCAGTGGCCAAGGGTCTGCAAGCGGCCGGGTTTACCGTACACACCGGCCCGGTGGCCAGCGTGTCTGAGTTGGCGGTTGGGGCGAGTCGCCAGGAGCTGGCCAACCGGGGGGCGGTGGCGGTCGATATGGAGTCGGCCTGGCTTTTGGAGCATCATCGTGGTCCGGCAGCAGTGGTGCGGGTGGTAACCGACACCCCCAGCCATGAGCTGCGGTCTCTGGTTGCTCCCGTGAGGATCTATCGAGCATTGCGGACCATTCGCCGGTTGACGCCGGTGCTGTCCGAGGAGGATTTCTGACATGCCTATTCCGCTGAGGCAAGCGGCAAAGGTGGGCACCTACGTGTTCAAGAACAAGCTGCGGCGCCGCGAGAAATTCCCGCTGATCGTGGAACTGGAACCGCTGTTCGCCTGCAATCTGGAGTGTCCGGGCTGCGGCAAGATCCAGTACCCAACTGAGGTGCTGCGCAAGCGGGTCAGCGTGGACGAGGCGGTGGCGGCCATGGAGGAGTGCGGAGCCCCGATGGTATCCATCGCCGGGGGCGAGCCGCTGCTGCACCCCCAGATCAGTGAGATGGTCGAGGAGCTCATCAAGCGCAAGAAGTTCGTCTACCTGTGTACCAACGCGGTGCTGCTGCGGCGCAAGATCGACAAGTTCACACCGTCGCCCTACTTCTCGTTCGTGGTCCACGTGGACGGGCTTCAGGAGCGCCACGACCTGGCCGTGGCCCGCGAGGGGGTTTTCGACGAGGTTGTGGAGGCCGTGAACGAGGCCAAGGCCAAGGGTTTCCGGGTCACCACCAACAGCACCTTCTTCAGCACCGACAGCCCCGAGGACGTGCGCAGCGTGCTCGACTTCTTGAACGACGATCTCGAAGTCGATTCCATGATGATCTCGCCGGGGTACGCCTACGAGAAGGCCCCCGACCAGGAGCACTTCCTGCCGGTGGAGCAGACCAAGAGCCTCTTCCGGGACGCTTTCTCCGAGGGCAAGCGCAAGAAGTGGCGGCTGAACCACACGCCGCTGTTCTTGGACTTCCTCGAGGGGAAGGTGGAGTACGAATGCACCGCCTGGGGCATCCCCAGCTACTCGGTGTTCGGCTGGCAGCGGCCCTGCTACCTCATGTCCGACGGCTACACCGAGACCTACCAGGAGCTGATCGACACCACCGACTGGGACA
>JAPPKI010000427.1:0-316 GCA_028820035.1 bacterium
GTTCGAGGTTGGCAAACTCGGGCACCGCGTCGGTAATCAGATAGGTGTGCAGGGCGTTGGCCATGGGCACCGACAGGCCCACCATTCCGGCCACTCGGTGGGCGTAGCAGCCCGCGGCGTTGACCACGTGCTCGGCCCGGACGGTTCCCTGCTCGGTGACCACCTCAAACGTCCCGTCGGCCCGTCGGCTGATGTCGATCACCCGGTTGTGGCGGCTGATCTGCGCCCCTCGGCGGCGGGCCACCGCCACCATCGCGTTCACCGCCCCGGTGGGGTCCACGTGCCCATCGTCGGGCGTCCACACTGCGCCGATGAC
>JAPPKI010000427.1:326-2054 GCA_028820035.1 bacterium
CGTCGTAGAACGGATGGCGCTTGGCCATGAAGTCGCGATCCACCCACTCCATGTGGTTGCCCACGTACTCGGCCACCCCCAGCTGGCCCTTCAGCCAGTCCACCTCGATGGGTTCGTACGCCACCCGGAAGCTCCCGCTGCGGTGCCACGAAGTGGCGGTGCCGCTCTCGGCCTCGAGCGACCCATATAGCTCGCAGCCGTACTTGCGGAGGTAGGCCAGGGTATAGCTGGATACCGAGTGCGTTATCTGGCCGGCGGCGTGCCATGTGGAGCCTGAGGTCAGCTCGCCCTTCTCCACCAACAAGGTGTCGGTCCAGCCTTCGTGGGCCAGGTGGTACAGCAGGCTGGCGCCGCATATCCCACCGCCCACAATCAACACCTGGACTGAGTCAGGCACCGCCATTGGGCAGAATTGTAGAGTCTCGGTACTCCAAGTACTCCAAGGGAGGCCCCATGTTTCATGCCCATCCCGGCCTGAAAAATCCCGAGTACTACGTGCCCGGATTGGCAAGCGAGTATGTGGCCCGGCGCTACGGGATCGCCCCGGGCGACATCGCCAAGCTGGGCTCCGCAGAGAATCCCCATGGCGTCTCCCTCAAAGCAAAGACTGCCGTCGCCGACGCTCTCGACCGCCTTCACCTCTATCCGTCGTGGACCGCAGAGCCCCTGCGGGACAAGATTGCCGACACCTACGGCTATCAGCCCGACCAGGTGGTGTGCGGCGCGGGGGAAACCGAGATCATTTCGCTGCTCATCCGGGCTTTCTGCGAGCCCGGCGGCAAGATCTTGATGCCAGCCCCTTGCTTTCCCATCTACCACCTCTTTGCCGAGGCGGAGGGACGCATCCCGGTCTTGGCCCACGAGTCCACTCACCGGCCCTCCATGGCGCTGGACCCCGAGGCCTACGCCGCCGCCATCGACCCCGACACCCGTATCGTGTTCATCACCAATCCGCACAGCCCCTCGGGCACTTGGCTCGACGAGGCCGATGTGCGGTGCCTCATCGAGGCCGCCCCTCAGTCGCTGGTGGTGCTGGACGAGGCCTATGTCCACTACTCCGACACCCCCGGCTACATCCACCTGGCCAGGGAGTACGAGCACCTCATCGTGCTGCGCACCTTCTCGAAGGCCTACGGGCTGGCCGGACTGCGGATCGGATTTGGCGTGGCGGCCCGGCCGATCATCGACGCCCTCTTGGCCGTCAAGCCCACTTGGAACATGGGCCAACTCCAGATCGCCGCCGGCGTCGCCGCCCTCGACGATAACGAGCACGTGGACCGTACCGTGTCCACCATCGTCGAGGCCCGTCACCACGTCCAAAGCCGCTTCGGGGAGCTGGATCGGTTCCGCATGGTGTCCGGCAGCCGCTCCAACTTCTTCTTGGTGGAGATTCTCGACCCCGACATCCACTCCACCGAGGTGTTCAACGGCCTGCTCGAGCGGGGGGTGATAGTGAAGGACGGCGCGGTGTCTTGGCGGGGCCTCGACGACCGCTTCCTGCGCTGTGACGTGAACTTCACCGAGCGCATGGACCGCCTTGTTGACGCTCTGGCCGATATGGACTGAGATAACGGAGGTGACGAGGGTGGGTTCTCGACACGATGGCCTAGATGGTCGCTACTACACCGACCCGGATGTGTTCGCCCATGAACTCGACCACATCTTCGCCCGCACCTGGCAGCTCGTCGGCCACGTTTCGCAGGTGGCCTCGCCGGGGCAGGTGTTCAC
>JAPPKI010000346.1 GCA_028820035.1 bacterium
CTCCATCGGCCCCGGTGCCACCAACATGGTGACCGCGGCTGCGGTGGCCATGGCCAACCGGATGCCGTTGCTGCTGTTGGCCGGCGACACCTTCAACAGCCGCATCCCCGACCCCGTGCTCCAGCAGGTGGAGCACTTCGACAATCCGACTGTGACGGTAAACGACGCCTTCCGACCCGTAGTCCGCTACTGGGATCGCATAACCGCGCCCGAGCAGCTGGTCCAGTCGCTCCCCAACGCCGTCAATACCATGCTCGACCCCGGCGACTGCGGTCCGGCCTTCATCGGTCTGCCCCAAGACATCCAGGGCGAGGCCTACGACTTCCCCGCCCGTTTCTTCGAGGAGGCCATCCACGAGATCCGCCGTCCCCGGCCCGACACCCGCGAGCTTCGTCGGGCCGCGGCCGCGCTGGTTGCCGCTGAGCGGCCTTTGATCGTGGCCGGCGGCGGGGTCCACTGGTCGCTGGCTGAAGACGAGCTGCGCTCTTTCGCCGAGATCCACAACATCCCGGTGGTGGAGACGGTGGCCGGGCGCACCTCGCTGGTGGCCGACCACCGGCTGAATTGCGGCCCCATCGGCGTCACCGGGTGCACCTCGGCCAATGCCATGGCTGCCGAGGCCGATGTGGTGCTGGCGGTGGGCACCCGCCTGGGCGACTTCGTCACCGGATCGTGGACGGTGTTCGGTGGGGGCGACGACGTGCAGATCATCGGTCTGAACGCGGCCCGCTTCGACGCCACCAAGCATCGCTCGCTGCCGCTGGTGGCCGACGCCCGCGAGGGCCTCACCGAGCTGGGAGCGGCCCTGGGTGATTGCCGGGCCCCCGAGGAGTGGTCAGACCGGGCCTCTTCGGAGACTTCGCAATACCACGCCTACATCGACAAGATCGCCGCCCCCGAGACGGTGGCAGCGGCCGGACGATCTGCCGACGATGCCGAGGCCGACGCCGATCTGCCCACCTACGCCCAAGTCGTGGGAGTGGTGGACCGGGCCGCCGATGAGTCCACCTATGTGCTGGCCGCGGCCGGAGGATTCCCCGGCGAGCTAGTCAATGGATGGCGGGGCCAGGCCGTCCATTCCTTCGATTGCGAATACGGCTATTCCTGCATGGGCTACGAAATCTCCGGCGGATGGGGGGCCAAGATGGCCCTCCCCGACCGGGAGGTGGTGGTGCTGGTGGGAGACGGCTCCTACCTCATGATGAACAGCGACCTGTACAGCACGGTGCTCACCGGCCACAAGCTCATCGTGGTCGTGTGCGACAACGGCGGGTACGCGGTAATCAACCGCCTGCAACTGGCCCAGGGCGGCGTGCCGTTCAACAACCTCTTCGCCGACTCCCGCGTGCAGCAAGTAACTCCGGTCGACTTCGCGGCTCACGCCGCCTCCATGGGCTGTGGGGCCGAGACCGTGACCTCCATCGCCGAACTCGAGGCCGCCTTCGGCCGGGCCAGGGCCTCAGACCGCACCTATGTGATCGCGCTCAAAACCCATGCCTACCGCTGGACCGAGGGCGGGTCGTTCTGGGAGGTGGGCGTGCCCGAAGTGAGCGCCAGCGCCGATGTCCGAGCGGCCCGAGCCGCTATGGACACCGGCAAAGCCGATCAACGGGTGGGATGGTGAACCGATGAGCCGGGTGGGCCGGGCGAAGAAGTGAGTACCGAGCGGCGCGACTACCGGGTCGGTGGTCCCGAGGCTGACCGGGCCGCGACCGCTGGCCTGGTCGAAGCTGAGTGGTTCCGCCCGCCCATCAATCCGGAGCGCCTGCGCGAGCTGCAAGTCAGGGGCAACGCCCGGGCCGCCATCGACACGATTGCCTGGCTCGGGCTCTTGGCCGGGTTCGGCTACCTGGCCTTCCTCTCGCTAGGCACTTGGTGGGCCATCCCCGCCTTTGCCGCCTACGGCGCGCTCTACGGAGGCGCCGGCGATTCCCGCTGGCATGAGTGCGGCCATGGCACGGCCTTCAGAACCAAGTGGCTCAACGATGTGGTGTACTACCTGGCTTCGTTCATGCTGCTGCGCCAGCCCACCCTGTGGCGCTGGTCGCACG
>JAPPKI010000219.1 GCA_028820035.1 bacterium
GGGCGACCCAACATTGGGTGCGCTGGTCGCCGCGTTTGTCATGATTTCCGGCGTCAACTTGATCCGCAATCATTCCCCGCTTCCTGACGACAGCTCGATCGTATTGCTCTATGTGGGTTTCTTGGCTTTGGCGGTGGTGATCATGTCCAGCAGCTCGGGGGCTTACTCCGGCGATCTCAGTCGGTTCTTGTTCGGCTCCATTACCGGCGTCACCGACAGCGACCTTCTTCGCCAGCTGATCATCGCCGGGATCGCGTTGTTGGGGGTCATGTTCTTTCACCGTGCCTTCCTGGTAATGACCTTCGATGAGGTCCAGGCTCGGCTGATGGGGCTTCGACCTCGCCTGGCCCACGCCGCTCTACTGGCGCTTTTGGCCATTTCCATCGTGGCGTCGTTTCAGGCAGTGGGGAACTTGCTGGTGTTTGCCTTCTTGGTGGCACCGCCATCCACTGCGGTCATGCTGGTCCGCCGTATTCCAGCCATCATGATCGCCGCCGTCGTCATCGGTGCCGCCTCCGTGGTAGTCGGCTTGCTCATCAGCTACCACCACGACACTGCGGCTGGCGCCACCATGGTGCTGGGCACTGTCGTGCTGTTCTTGTTTGCTCTGCTGATCCGGTCGCTTTCCAGCAACTACAACGTGAGGTTGGCCGCCTAGTCGAGCCTCACCTCAATATCAGGGAGGCCGTTCCAGCCAGCACTGGGTGTGTGCCGTCTCTTGCCAGCCAGACATCGCATTCGACGGTGCCGTCATCGCCGATTGCGGTGACAGTGCCACCGGCCTCCAAGCAGTCACCAGCGAAGACGTTGTCCAGAAAACGCACACGGATCTTTTGGATGCGCTCTGCACCCCCGGCCCATCCGCCCAACATATTCATCACGTACCCCAGATTGTTGGGACCTTGATTCACCGGCTGGTCGCCCATGCCCAGTTCTCTTACGGTGGCAACGTCCCAGTGGATGGGGTTTGAGTCGCCTAGCAAAGCGGCCATCGTTTTCATCTTCTCGGCGTCAACTGCCTCGATGACCAGACGGGGTAGCTCGTCACCTATTGATGGATCAGGGACCGTGCTCACTGGGGCCTCCTGGGAAAGATGAAAGAGTTGGACACAATGGAGGACACTTCGCCATCGGGGGCAATGACTTCCAGTTGAAAGGCCACAATGTCGAAGGTTCCCGTGCGCGTCCCTTGCTTGCGGATTGCACTGGTTATCTCTCCCCGGACGGTGTAGGTGGCACCGATTTCCAAGGGTCGTAGCTGTTGGATGTCGCATTCGCCGAACATTGGGCCATCGTCGGCCGACGCATAGCAGAGGGTGAACATCTCGTCGATGGAGATGCCCAAACCGGCCATGGCCGCGTAGTAGCAGAACATGGGATGGGCGATGCAGTCGGTTCGCTGTGGCGCGCCGATGACGTCGTTGGTCAGCCAGACTCGCCACGGCTCCACGGCGTAGGTTCCGCCGGGAAACTGTCTCCCCACCAGGGATTCGAGTTCGTCAGTGGTTGGAGTCAATGTCATTGAGGCCATTGGTTCACCACCGACAGGCTTCGGGGATGGCCGGATGGTCGGGGGCGGGATACTTGCGGTGCAGGGGCTGCACCACCTCCTCTCCAAAGCGCTGGATCTGTTCTCGGGTGGCCTCGAACGAGGGGCCGGTGACCATTCGGAACTGCACAGTGAAATACTGCACGCCCAACTCTTCGTAGTACTGCTCCAATCGCTCTCGGCATTGGGCGGGGGTGCCCACCACAATGTGCTCGCGGGCCGATTCGGTGGTGATCTTCTCGGGTGAGTCGAACTCGGGGTGGTGGGCCAGGATTCCCTGCTCGCAGTAGAACCGCATCTCGGGCACGTAGTGGGTGCCGTATTGCTCGGCGGCCTCTTCGAAGGTGTCGGCCACCCAGGCCTTTCTCATCAAGACGATGAAAGGTTCTTTATCGTGTTCGATGGCTTTGGCGCGATAGGCGCCGGCCTGCACATCCCAGGTCTCCTTGAGGATGGGGAAGTCGTCACAGGTCCACGACTCGGCGTAGACCCCGCAC
>JAPPKI010000088.1 GCA_028820035.1 bacterium
ATGGACATGTGGTCGAGCCCCAGCGAATGGGGGTCCAGCGAGTGAAGCAGCACCAGCTGTTGGATGAAGTCCTCGAGCACCGCGGCCTGCTCTTCGGGATCGGCGTTGTCCAAGTCGGCCCGACCTGGCATCCGTTGGTGCAACGCGGCTTGAAGCTCCTCGCTCCAAGCGCAGATGGCGGGAACCTTCATGCCAGTCTCGACCAACGCGGTCTGCACCTTGGCTTCGCTCTTCACCGAGTGTGTGCCGCTGCCATCCCCTTCGCGGTCCAGCCGCAGGAAGTATTCCGCCACCGATCCATCGGGACGGGTGACGTCCACCACCCACGCCTCCCTTCGGGCGATGTGGCGTTTCAGATGGGTGATGCGCCCGCCTCCCGCCTCGGCGATCCAGTCGGTCATTCCATCGGGCAGGTCGTGCTTGAGCTCTTCAGCCATCCCGATGGCTTAGCACGTCTATGCTTCGAGAGATGAGCAAAGAGCGGGTATTCGGCGATGTGGCCACCAAACTCCTGATGGAGAATGACCGGGTGCGGATCTGGGAGATGCGCTTAGACCCTGGCGAGCGCTCTGATCTTCACCGGCACGATCATGACTACGTGCTGGTCCAGGTGTCGGGCGACAAGATCGCGGGAGATTTCGAGCCTGACACCGCGGGGGAGTTCTCCGGCCTGGTGGAAGGCGAGGTGATTCCCGGCCAGCCCATGTTCATTTCCAAGGGCGGCATCGAAACCGCAGTGAACACCGGCTCTGAGCCCTACTACGAGATCCTGATTGAGCTGAAAGACTGAGCTCTCCAACAACTCATCAACAGCCGCATGATGCGGCTTACGCCTGGCGGTTGCTCATAACCCTGCTCGCTGGTCAGGTGGTGTTTGGCTCCACCATGACCATCATTGGGGCCTCGCTTTCGGACATTGCGGAGGATCTCGGCACCACCAATGCCACATTGTCGTGGGCAGTCACCGCCCCATTCCTCGGTCTGGCCGCGGGGACCACGATTTTCGGAACCCTGGGAGATCTATGGGGCCACCGGCGGATGCTGATTCTCGGCCTGACAGTGTTCACCGCGGCCACCGGTGTATGCGGGCTCGCTTGGGATGCCTTCAGCTTCATCGCCTTTCGAGCGCTGGTCGGGCTGGGAGGCGCCATGATGATCCCCAACGGGATGGCCATCATGATGGCCGCGTTCCCCGTCAACCAGCGGGCTCGGGCCATGGGCTGGTTCCAGTTCGGGGCCGTCGGGGGACCGGCCATCGGCCTGGTTACCGGCGGTGCATTGGTGGATGCGCTGGGCTGGCGGGCGATCTTCGCGGTGTACACCCCCGTCACCGCGATCGGACTGCTTGCCTCGGTCTTGGTTGTCCGCCCAACCCGCAAGGGCGAGGCCAAGCCAGTCGATATTGCAGGAGCGATCAGCCTGGTGGCCACCGTGGTGGTGTTGATGGTGGCATTGGACCGAGGCGCCACGCTGGGTTTCGACCACCCGGTGGCATTGGCTCTCTTGGTTCTCGTCCCAATGGCCATTGGGGCTTTCGTGGCTATCGAGCAGCGGACAGCCCATCCGATGATCCCTCTAGAGTGGTTCCGTCGCCGCAACTACGCGGGGCCGGTCGTGGCTTCGGCCACGGCTAATGCGGCCTACATGGGCGGATTTATACTCGCGCCCCAACTCCTACAGGAGCGTTACGGGTACACCCTGACCGCTGCCACTGTGTTCTTGGTAATCCGTTTGATCTCCTACAGCATCAGCTCTCCGGTAGGCGGCAGGCTGACCGCTGTCCAGGGTGAGCGCTGGACCTCTTGTCTGGGCAGCGTGTTGGTGGTACTGGCCATGGTGTCCTTTGCGGCAGGATCCCTGGCCGACGCGGTTGTGCTGGTCGTACTTGGCCTGGCTCTGGCCGGAGGAGGGCTGGGGGTGGCCGGACCTGCCTATCAGGTGTCGGTAGTAGGGGCCGTTCCCATGGCAAATCTGGGAGCCGCAACTGGCATGTTCCAGACACTCACCAGTTTGGGCACAGCCGCCGGCATCCAGGTGCTGGTG
>JAPPKI010000217.1 GCA_028820035.1 bacterium
GTTGAAAGGCTGGTACATGCTGGCCAAAGAGCGCGAACCCAGCTTTCGGTACCGCGTGACGCCGGGTGCTTGCGCAGATTGGGATCTGCTGGTGGTGGTGCCCTGGCATCTCTCAAACGTGCTTTCTGGTGTCCCACGGGCTTCCACCCCGGCTTGCTGGTCGGCCAAGCACGTTGCTGACTACCGAAATCACTGGTGGCGTCACATTCGCGAGACCGATCAAGATCCCTCCATTGAATCACCCGCCGACGCTTCTCCATACATGGGCCGGGACAACACCTCCGACAAGCCTGCAAAAGACGGTGGGGGAAACTTCGGACGAATCGCCCGTACCGGCATCATGGATGAATGGGTCCAAGAAATACTAGGAGAGCCCTTGGCTGGCATCCCTGTTGATGCTTGGATCAGCTTTCTGAAGCAACACGAGGCAAAATAACAGGGGTGTAGGGCGCTCAGTCGGATTCGTCGCGCTCGGCAATAAGGGCCGCGGCCTGGGTGGGCCACTTCCACTTGCTGATGCGACCGGGGATCTCCAGAGCCGCCTCTAGCGCCTGCACGGCGTCATCGTCGAGAGCGGCCAGATCTTCGTAGGTGACGATCCCGTGCTCGGGCAAGGCCCGGGCCAGGGCGGGGTCGGTTCCCATGATGCGGGTGAAGTCGTCTGGTCGCTGAGTTGGCGCCGCGGGCGTGGCCGCAGGGGTAATCACATCGGGGGCAGGCGCTTCCGGTTGTGGCACTTGCTCCGGTTGTGGCACTTGCTCCGGTTCGGGCGCCGGTTCAGCCTCGGCCTCCGGAGCCGGCGCTTCCTCGACTTCGGCCTCGGCTTCTACCGAAGGAGTCACCGTCGCGGTTTCTGGAGCTATTGCGGCCTCGGTCTCGACTTCCGTGGCGGCCTGGGGATCCACCCCCACTACAGCCCCAGCCGCGGGGGTCGAGGTGCGGATGGTTAGGAGCTCGGACTGGCGAGCGGCTTCCTCGGCGGCGTCGCGGTTCTCCAGCGCTTCCAGCAGGTGCATGGAGATGTCGCCCACCACCACGTCGTCGTCGGCCCCCTCGGCCTTGATGCCATCGTCGATCATGATGTAGCAGAACGGGCAGGCGGTGGCGATCCGGTCGGCCCCGGTGGCCAGCAGCTCCTGCGACCGCTCCACGTTCACCTGCTTGCCGATGGTCTCCTCCATCCACATGCGGGCCCCGCCCGCCCCGCAGCACATGCCCTTGGTCCCGTTGCGCCCGGCTTCCACCACCTCGACGCCGCCCAGCGATCCCACTACTCGGCGGGGGGCCAAGTACACGTCGTTGTGGCGGCCCAGGTAGCAGGAGTCGTGATATACCACCCGCTCGTCGAGGCGAGCGCCGGTCATGTCCAGGCGTCCGTCGTCGATCAGTGCCTCCAGGAACTGGGTGTGGTGGACCACTTCGTAGTGCCCGCCCAACTGGGGGTACTCGTTGGCCAGGGTGTTGAAACAGTGGGGGCACTGGGTGACGATCTTCTTGACCCCCATCTCATTGAGGGTCTCGATGTTCTGCATGGCCAGCATCTGGAAGATGTACTCGTTGCCGGAGCGCCGGGCCGGGTCGCCGGTGCAGTTCTCGGCCGGTCCCAAGATGGAGAAGCTGATCTCGGCTCGCTGGAGCAGCTTGGCCACTGCCTGGGTCACCTTGCGGTTCTTGTCGTCGAACGATCCGGCGCAGCCCACCCAGTAGAGGTACTCGGACTCCAGCGGGTCGCCCCCGTCGAGCACCGCGATGCCCTCGAAATCGGTGGCCCAGGCGCCGCGGTCCCCCTGGGACATGCCCCACGGGTTACCCGAGTTCTCCATCGACCGGTAGGCCTGACCCAGCTCGGTGGGGAAGTCGGACTCCATCAGCGACAGATAGCGGCGCATATCGAGGATCTTGTCGAGGATCTCGATGTTCACCGGGCAGATCTCGTCGCACGCCTTGCAGGAGGTGCATGCCCAGATCTCCTCGCCGGTGATCCGCTCGAACAGCGAGTTGGCCTCCACCTTGATCTCCGGCACCGTGCCCAG
>JAPPKI010000213.1 GCA_028820035.1 bacterium
CTGAACTGAACACTCGGTGCCCCGGGCCTTCGGGTCCGGGGCACCGGTCGTTATAGGGTCAGGTCATGTCCTACGAGCTGATCCTGATCGATGATCCTGCGCCTCATGTCCGACGCATAACGCTGAACCGGCCGGAGAAGCGCAACGCCATCAGCACCCCTATGAGGAAAGAGCTATTGGCAGCCCTCCAAGCCGCCGATATCGACGACGGCGTGCGGGTGTCGATAATCCGGGGAGCAGGTCCGTGTTTCTCGTCGGGTTACGACCTGTCCGACTCGCTCATGGATGATCCGCCTCATTACACGGCGGGCGGCGATGGGCAGTGGTCCCGCCATGTAACCGACAGCTGGCTGGCCATCTGGGAACTGGCCAAGCCAGTCATCGCCCAAATCCATGGCTACGCCTTGGCCGGAGCATCGGAGCTTGCCGCGGCCTGCGACTTGGTCTATGTGGCCGACAACGCCGACATCGGCCACCCGGTAGTGCGGGTGCTGAGCCCGCCCGATTTCAATTACCACCCCTGGCTGATGGGATTCCGCAACGCCATGGAGATGATGCTCACCGGCGACTCCTACTCCGGTACCGAGGCGGCGGCCATGGGATTCGCCAACCGGGCCTATCCCGAGGCCGAACTGGAAGAGCAGGTGCTGGAGATGGCCCAGCGGGTGGCCCGGGTCCCGTCCGATCTTCAACAGATCAACAAGCGCAGTGTGCATCGGGGCATGGAGGCGATGGGCACTCGCAACGCCATCCGCACCATGTCGGAGTACCAGGCCCTGGCGGGAAACGTGCCCTCAGTGCAGGAGTTCAAGCAGCGGGCCCTAGAGAGCATCAAATCGGTGGTTGACCGCCCGGCCGCCGCCGGGACAGGCACCGGCGAACAGGAGGGCTGATGCAGGTCTGGCGCCAGCATGAGCTGGGCGACCCCGTTGACGTGCTCCAACTGGAGCAAGTCGACCCACCGGTGGCGAATTCTGGCCAGGTCGTGGTCGATGTCGAGGCCGTTGGACTGACATTTGTGGACTGTCTTATGGCCCGTGGTCTGTACCAGATGGAGACCAAGCTGCCGTGGTCACCGTGTACCGAAGTGGTGGGCCGGGTGCGAGAAATCGGCGATGGGGTCGAACACTTGGCCGTCGGGGACCGAGTAGTGGGCATCGGCGGCGGGTCAATGGCCGAGCAGACCGCACTTCGGGCCAGCGGGGCCCACAAGCTGGCCGAAGGAGTGTCAGCCGGAGCGGCGGCTGCGGCGTTGGTGAATTACGGCACCTCATGGTTTGCCCTCCACGACCGGGGACACCTGGCCGAGGGCGAGACGCTGCTGGTTCATGCCGCAATGGGTGGCGTGGGATCGGCTGCGGTGCAGCTCGGCCAGGTTGCTGGCGCGAGGGTAATCGCCACCGCTGGCGGCCCCGAGAAAACCGCTCTGCTCAAAGAGATGGGAGTGGAACTGGCCATCGACTACCGAGAAACCCCCGACTTCGTCGACCTCATACGAGCCCACACCGATGGCCGGGGAGTTGATGTCTGCCTCGACCCGGTGGGGGGCGACGTATTCGACCGGTCCCGAAGGTGCATGGCTTGGGACGGCCGGTTGCTGGTGATCGGCTTCACCAGTGGACGGATCGCCGACGCCCCCACCAACCACATTCTGCTCAAGAACTATTCGGTGATAGGCGTTCACTGGGGGGCATCAGTGGGCCGCAATCCGGAACCATCCGAACAAGCCCGCCAGAAGATCTTCGCCCTCCTCGAAGACGGCCGACTCGATCCCCCGGTGTTCCCCCCGTATGCCTTCGAGGATGTCCCCACCGCCCTCGATGACATCCACCACCGCCGGACCTGGGGCAAGGTCATCGTGGAGTTGTGCGCGCAAGGATTCATAGGTTTGAACGATTGACGTGAATTGTGGCTACACTGATAGCCACTATTGCAAGGAGATTGGCGATGCGCACGGTTGGAGTCAGGGAATTTAGGGATCAAGCCACCACTCTGATGAAGCTGGGGGAGACCATCCGTATTGAGCGCC
>JAPPKI010000028.1 GCA_028820035.1 bacterium
ATTAGGATGCAGGCTCAGCCACATGGACGACGAACACCAAGAGAGTCAGCAGTCGAAGCCCCAGTCAGACCTTGATCTGGTGCCGGATAAGCCCGATCTGGTGCCGGATGAGTCTGGCGAGCCCGATGCGCTTTACCGCCAGCGGGCCTATGAGCAGCGCGGTCGCGTCGCGCCCATCGACGGCCTGCTGCGGGTCAGCTTGCCGCACGAGTGGCTGCTGCTGGCGGTGCTCGCGGCCGTGGTGATCGGCGTGCTGGTCTGGAGCGTCGTCGGCCGGCTGGAGTCGGGCGTGAGCGGGCCGTGTGCTTTGCATGCGAGCGGCGCCCGGCACCCCGTTGCAGCCCCGGTGGCGGGCGTCGTGGTCGAGGTGCTGGCCGAGCCGGCCGACGAGGTGGCCGCCGGCGATCCGCTGGCCCGGCTCGCGGCGCCCGAGCTGAGCTTGGCGGCCGAGTTGGCCGCGGCCCGGGCGGCTGCATTGGAGGCGCAGCACCCCGGCGCTCCCGAGACTGTCGCCGCCGCCGCCGAAGCCGAAGTGCTCGCCGACATCGACAAGGCGGGCACCATGGTTCCCAGCCCCGCCTCCGGTCTGCTGGCCGCGTCTGAACTCCTCGCTGGCGCGTCCGTCGAGGCCGGAGCAGTTGTGGCCGAGGTGCAGCATGTCGATGCGGGGCCGCCGAGCGTGGTCGTGAGCTTGGGCAGCGAATCGCCACGCGTCCGCCCTGGCATGAAGACCAGCATCGCTTTGACAATCGCCGGCGCCTCTCACCCGGTGGTTGCCGATGGTTTCGTCGCCGCCGTCGGCGCCGAAGCTGAGGCAGAGCTCGTGGCCCTCCCCCCTGAGTTCGCCGCCGCCCCTGCTCTGCCCCCCTCGGCCTACGAATGCTCGGCCCGTATCGTCACCGGCTCGTACCGGCCGATCGACCGGCTGCTCGGGCGAAGCTGAGGCACAGCCGGTGGCGCGCACCGTTCTCGCCCCTCGGCGCGTTCGCTCCACGCCGGTCATCCCCCAGATGCACGCCACCGAGTGCGGCGCGGCCTGCTTGGGAATAGTTCTCGCCCATTATGGGCGCGGCGTCCCCATCGAGCATCTGCGCGCCGCATGCCGGGTCACCCGCGACGGATCGAGCGCAGCCGACCTCGTGGCCGCCGGGCGAGGCTACGGGTTGAAGCTCACGGGATGGAGCATGGACACCGGCGGCTTGGCGGACCTGGAGACCCCGGCCATCCTGTTCTGGGAGTTCAACCACTTCGTGGTGCTCGAAGGCGTTCGCAATGGCCGGTACTACCTGAACGATCCCGCTAACGGCCGCCACAGCGTGAGCCCCGAAACGGTCGACCGGGCCTTCACCGGCATCGTGCTCAAGGCCGAGCCGGAAGGCGATTTCCCTGCCAGCGGTCGGCCCCCGGGGCTGGTGCGCAAGCTGTGGCCGTGGCTCGCCCCCGCCAGGGGCGCGCTGGTGTTCTCGGTGCTGGTCGGGCTGCTGGCCACTGTCCCGGTGGCCGCACTGCCAATCCTTTTGGGCCTGTTCGTGGACAGCGTGCTGGGCGGTGCCGCGCCCGGGTGGGGAGCACCGCTGAGCTGGGCTCTGGTTGCGGCAGGCGGGCTGATGTATTTGCTGGTGTGGCTCCAGCAGTACATGTTCCGCAAACTGGCCGTTCGGCTGGCGGTGAGCGGGGCGGAGGGCTTTTTGGGCCGGCTGTTCCGCTTGCCGCCGCAGTACTTCGACCATCGCTTCGCCGGTGATCTCACCGCGCGGGTGCATCTGGTGGACGCCGTCGCCGTCGGCGCGGCCACCGGAGCAGCGTGGATCGCCATCGAATTGATCTCAAGCCTGGTGCTCGTGGCAGTGATGTTCGCATTCGACCCGGTGCTCGCCGCGCTCGTCAGCGCCGTGGCGCTGGCCAACGTGGTGCTCACCTGGGCTCTCAGCAGGCGGCGAACCGACACCGAGCGGCAGCTTCGCCACGAGCAGGCCACCATGGCGGGCATCGAGGCGGCCGGGCTGCGCGACATG
>JAPPKI010000559.1:0-3605 GCA_028820035.1 bacterium
GTACTCGGTTAGCAGCGACTCCATAACGGCAAGCACCGACTCGTACAAGGCGGCATCCACCACCTGCCCCTTGCTGGTGCGCTGGCGGGCGTGGAGGGCGTTGAGGGTTCCGATGGTGGCGAACATGGCGGTGAGAGTGTCGCCGATGCTGATGCCGGTGCGGCTGGGCATCTTCTCGGGATCGCCGGTGGTGTAGCGGATGCCGCCTATGGCCTCGCCAATGGCGCCGAAGCCGGGCTGGGACGTATACGGCCCCGACTGCCCGTACCCCGAAACCCGGGTGATGATCAACCGGGGGTTGACTGCGTGGAGCTCCGCAGGCGACAGGCCCCATTTCTCCAGCGTGCCGGGGCGGAAGTTCTCCACCAGCACATCGGCATTGGCCGCCAGTTGGCGCACCAGATCCTGGCCGGCGGCCTCCCGCAGGTTGATGGTGACCGACTTCTTCCCCCGGCCTACCACCGGCCACCACAGCGACTTGCCGCCGGCCTTCTCCTGGCCCCACACCCGCATGGGGTCGCCGGTGCCCGGCGGCTCCACCTTGATCACCTCAGCACCGTGGTCGGCCAGCTGCTGGCCGCAGAACGGCCCGGCCAGCAGGGTTCCCATTTCGATCACCCGGATATCGGTCAAAGCTCCAGACATGATTCTCCCCCGCGGCCCTTTCTGGTCAGAGTCCTTCGCATGATTCTCCAATATGCTCGGATTTACCGTGAGCGAGCGCATTCAAATCGTCGAAGTGGCCCCCCGGGACGGCTTGCAGGCCGACCCCGCCGACCTCAGCACCGAACAAAAGGTCGAGCTCATCGAGCGGCTGGCCGCGGCTGGCCACACTCGCATCGAGGCCACCAGCTTCGTCAGCCCCAAAGCGGTGCCCAAGATGGCCGACGGCGATGCGGTCATGGCCGGTGTGCCCCGGTCGGCCGAGGTGAGTTACAGCGCGCTGGCTCTCAACCAGCGGGGGGTGGACCGGGCCATCGCCGCCGGGGTCGACGAGGTTTGCGGGGTGGTGGTGGCCACCGAGGCGTTCTCCCAGGCCAACCAGCGGGCCACGGTGGCCGAGTCGGTGCAGCGGTGGCGAGACATCAGCGATGCCGCTCGGGCCTCTGGCGTCAAGACCGCGGTCACCGTTTCTGCGGTGTGCGGATGCCCGTACGAGGGGCGGGTGGCCGCTGAGAGCGTGCTTGACATCGTGGGCGAACTGGCCGAGACCCAGCCCGACGAGCTGGCCCTGGCTGACACCATCGGAGCCGGGGTTCCCACCCAGGTGGCCGACCTGTTTGCCGGGGCCCGAGAGCGGGCGCCCGGTATCGCGCTGCGGGGACACTTCCACAACACCCGCAACACCGCGCTGGCCAACATCGCCGCGGCAATCGACACCGGCGTGCGGGTGTTCGACTCCAGCCTCGGCGGGGTCGGCGGGTGTCCGTTCGCTCCCAAGGCCACCGGCAACGTGGCCACCGAAGACGTGGTGTATCTGGTGCATGAGATGGGCTATGACACCGGGCTCGACCTCGACGCGCTCATCGACACGACCGTTTGGCTGGAGAGCCAACTCGGTCACGACGTGCCCAGCCTGGTGGCGAAGGCCGGGGGATTTCCCACTCCGAAGTGATCTCCTGAGGCCAGCGCGGGGAACGCTCATGTCGGCCTCTTTTGGTATTGCCTCTCCTGTTCCAGTGTGCTGTCTGGCCCACTCCCAGCGGGGAACGCTCATGTCGGCCTCTTTTGGTATTGCCCTAGGGGGCTGCCCACCACTTGCCCCTCGGACAGGATGCGCTGGCCTCGCATCCAGACATGCCTGACCCTGCCGGTGAGCTCTTGGCCCTCGAATGGGGTGTAGCTCTGGCTGGACTCCGAATCGGCGGCTCGCACCACATGGCTGACCCCCGGATCGAGCAAGGCGATGTCGGCGTCGTAGCCGACCCCGATGGTGCCCTTGGTGCCCAGGCCGTAGCGCCGCGCCGGGTTCCACGACAGCAGCCGGGCCATGTCGGGCAGTCCCAAGCCCCGCTTGTTGCCTTCGGAATACAGACCGTTCAGCAGATACTCGGTGCCCCCGAAACCGCTCTTGGCCAGCCAGATGTCATCGGGGTTCTCAGCGGAGACCTTGGCCTCGGCACGACAGCAGGCGTGGTCGCTTACCACCCAGTCGACTTCGCCGGCCAGCACGTGCTCCCATAGCGCCTCCACATCGGGTCTGGGTCGGATTGGGGGATTGACCTTTCCCCACGGGTCGCCCGAGGTCTCGATGTCCACCAGCAGATGCCCGATGGTGACCTCACGGCGGAAGTCCACGTTCTCGAAGCACCGGCTCATGCGCAGGGCGGCGTCCATGGCCTTGGCCGATGACAGGTGCAAAAGGTTGATGTTGGCCACTTCGGTCTCGTGGGCCAAATACGACGCCACGGTCACGGCCAGCCCCTCGGAGTGGGGGGGCCGGGACGCCGAGTAGGCGGCCAAACCAGCCAAGCTGCCCTCGGCCTCGACCAGCTTGGTGTAGGCGGTCATGATCTCCGCCGACTCGCAGTGCATGGAGAGTGAGAGAACATCGGCCAGTTCGGGATGGGCCTGGCGGGCCTCGGCGATGCCCCGCATGATGAACTCGAAGTGGGCGTAGTCGTAGCGCTCGTCGGGCGGGGTCATCAAGAAGCTGGCCTGGTCGTCGCTGGCGCCGTGCAAGCCGTGGCCGCCGTAGAACATGAAGATCTTGAACGAGGTGACCCCGTATTCGGTGGCCAGCATGGGGATCTCGTCGATGTGGGAGGTCTGCATGGGGGCGAGATGGAAGGCGTAGTCCACGTAGCTGCGAGCGTCCATCAGGCGCAGTACCTCGGGGAAGAACTCGGCGTAGGGGCCGCCCCGGTTGAGGTAGTACTGGCCGGTCCGCATGTAGTTGAGCACCGTGGTGGTGCCGCCTTGGGCGGCGGCTCGGCTCTCGCTGGTGGCGTCTTGGTCCAACGGGTTGTAGATGCCCATGTGGGTGTGGGCGTCCACCGATCCGGGGAAGGCGATTAGACCCGTGGCGTCGAACACCGTGGCGGCATCGGCAGAAGCGGCCAGGCCGACGGCCAGGTCGCTGATCTTTCCGTCGGTGATGGCGATGTCCACCTCGTCCACCGTGCCCGTGTCGGGCCGAACCACTTTGGCGCCGGTGATCACGGTGTCAGTCATGGCTGCTTCCTATGGGGTCGAGCAGTGGTGCCAGCAATCCGGTGACCGACGGCGCCGCGGCCAAGCCGGATAAGGCATCGTAGATTCGACTGGCGACATCGTCGGCCACCAGACCCGCAGTGTTGTCGGTGTACTTGGCCGCCAACTCGGTGGCCGATAGGGGCCGGTCGGGGCCGCCCCGGTTGGCCAGCACCTCCTCCACCAGGGTGTGGCCCGAGATCGTGGTCACGGTCAGCCGGGCGGGAAGCTGGTCGGGGTAGATGGCCATCATTCGGGGGTCGCCCACTACTTCAATGCGGGCCATCAGCTTTCGTCGGTCCGGGTCGCAGGCCAGCTCATCGGTGAAATCAGCCAATACCCCCCCCCCCCCCCCCCCCCCCCCCAAAACCCGCCCGCCCGGGGTTGGGGCCCGGGAAAAGGGGGGGGTTGGG
>JAPPKI010000559.1:3615-18049 GCA_028820035.1 bacterium
AACCCGGCAGCGACGGTGTAGGGACCGCTGAACTGGGCTTGGTAGCCGGTTTCCGGTTCCCGCTTGGCCTCGATGGGCTCGCCGATGGTGCGCACGGTGGGCGGGGCCACCTCCAGGGTGACGGTGGCGATGTCTTCGGGGTCCAATCCTCTTGAACGCAGAGCGATGGCCGCGTCAATGCCGGTGTGGGTGAAGTGGTTGGCCGGGTAGGGCTTGTAGAAGATGCGATCGGCCTCCCAGTGCTCTCCCAGTTCAGCGGTGACCGCATCGCAGTCGGCCTGGTCTCCGAGAAATGCCTGGAACAGCCCGAATCGGCCCTCCACGGCGGTGGGCGGGCCGGTGATGCCCCGGGCGGCGAGTTGGGCCGCGGTGATCCCAGCTCGGGCGGCCCAGCCGCAGTGGAGCCGCTTGACCGTGCCCCCAGCTCGGTTGGCCTCGATAATCCCGCTGGCCATGCTGCACGCGATGCCCATGGCGTGGGCGATTCCGTCGACATCGGCCCCGAGCAGCCGGGATGTGGCCGCTGCCGATCCCACCGCGCCGCAGATTGAGGTGGCGTGCTGACCCCGCTCGAAGTACACCGACTGGCGGGCCTGGTCGTCGTAGCCGCCCATGCCCAGACGCACCGTGACCTCCAAGCCCACTGCCACCGCATCGATCAGGGCTGCGCCGGATACTCCCTGCCATTCGGCCACGGCCAGCGAGGCGGGCACCACCGATGCGCTGGGGTGCAGGATCGAAGGCAGATGGGTGTCGTCGTAGTCGAGCGAGTGGGCCAGCACGCCGTTTACGAATGCCGCTTCGGCCGCCGAGGTGGCTTGACCGCCGCCGATGGGGGTGGCTTGAGGGGCGGATCCCTGGTCGGCGGCAAACCCCACGACGGCCCGGGAAGTGTCCAGCATGCTGGCCTGCACCGCGATCCCCACAATGTCGATGATGCGAAACGGGATGCCCGCCCGCACTGCATCGGGCACCGGACCGCTGGCCATGGTGCCGAGCTGCGACAGGATAGGGCTCATGCCAAGGCCAGTGGTCGGACGGGGGCGCCGGTGGCGCCGTAGATGTTCAGATGGGACAGCACGAACACAAACTCGTACACCTCATCGGCGGCCAGGCGGTCAAGGTCTAGCGCCTCGATGATGTTGATGCCCTCCTCTACCAGCAGCACCCGATGAGCGGGCAGCAGGGCATGGCCCTGCCCGGCAGGCAGGCACTCGAAGGCCAAAGTGTCGGCCCCGGCCAGCGCCGCCCCCTGGTCGGCCAGCCACCGAGCTCCGGATTCCCCCACCCCGGGCACGCCGGTATCGGTGCCCAGATAGCGCTCGGGATCGTCGAAGTGCGCCCCCCAGCCACTGCGCACCAGCACCGCGTCGCCGGGTTGAATCAGCGTCTTCTGGCGGGCAACGGCGTTCTCCAATTCGGCGACGGTGATTTCGTGGCCGCCCTCGCATATCTCCACTCCCAGCAGCCCGGGAACGTCCAACAGCACACCTCGGCCCACAAACGGCGGAAGCTCGTGGATGCCCAGCACGGCGAAGTTGCCGCCTGCTTGGGCCTCGGTGGCGTCGACTCCTCCGTAGAGCTGGCCCTGGTGGCTCACATGGGCCAGGGCATCAACGTGGGTACCGACGTGACACCCGGTGGTGAGCAGGTCGGCCGCGGCCGAACCGCCGTCGGCTCGCACCCGGTCACCGTGGACTCGATCCAGGCAGTGGTGAAACTGGGGATGGTTGGGTGACTGGGCCACGCCATTTCGCAGCGTTCGGCCCAAGTCATACACCGTGGCTTGGGCCGCCAAGTCGATCAGCCCCGCAGTGTTCACCTTTCGGCTCGTACTGCTCATGCCACAACCTGCTTGGCCCGCAGATCTTCGATTTGCTCAACGCTCAGTCCAACCTCTTTCAGCACCTCGTCGGTGTCCGCCCCCAGATCACGGCCGGTGTGTCGAATGGTTCCCGGCGTGGCCGAGAGTCCGAAGAGCACGTTCTGCATCCGAACCGGACCCAGGTCGGGGTCGTCTACCGCGGAGATCGCCTCCCGAGCCTGCACTTGGGGGTCGCCGGCATATTGGGCCACGTCGTAGACCGGCGCCACGGCAACTTCTGCGGCGGCGAACGCGTCCACAACACCTGCCAGTGATCGGTCGCCGATCCATGAGGACAGGGCCTCGTCGATCTCTTCAGCGTGCGCGGCTCGACCGGCTCCGGTGGCGAACCAGGGCTCGGACACCAGATCGCCTCGGCCCACCAATTCCATGGTGCGGCGGGCCACGGCGTCGGCGCTGCTCGACACCGCCACCCAGCAGCCGTCGGCGGTGAGGTAGGTGTTGCGGGGGGCGTTGTTGGACGAGCGGTTCCCCGATCGCTGGGCGATGTGGCCGGTCTGGTCCCAGGTGACCACATGGGGGCCGAGCGCGGCGGCCAGCGTCTCCAAGATCGATAGGTCTACCACCTGGCCCTTGCCGGTGGCGTGGCGGTGGTGCACTGCCATCATCACCGCCGCCACTCCGCTGAAACCGGCCACGCTGTCGGCCAAGCCGAAGGGGGGCAGGGTGGGGGCCTGGTCGGCCTCGCCGGTCATGTGGGCGAAACCGCTCATCGCCTCGATCAGCGTGCCGAATGCGGGCCGATCGGCATAGGGGCCGGTCTGCCCGTACCCGGTGACCCGGCACAAGACCAGGCCCGGGTTGCGGTCGGACAGCACATCCCAACCCAGACCCCAGCGCTCAAGCGTGCCGGGCCGGAAATTCTCGATCACCACGTCGGCGGTGGACGCAAGGCCCAGGAACACCTCAGCGCCCTCGGGATGGCTCAAATCCAAGCCCAAGCAGCGCTTGTTGCGGGCCACCATCTTCCACCAGAGTCCCTGGCCGTCCTTCTGCGCACCGTGGCCCCGCAGGCTGTCACCAGAGAGGGGGTGCTCGACCTTGATCACATCGGCACCGAAATCAGCCATGATCTGGCCGATCAGCGGTCCGGCCAGAACGGTGGAGGCGTCGATGACCCGTAGATCGGTGATAGGGCCATTCATGCGGAACGACGTTTCTCCCAGTGGAACATTGTTTGTAGTGTTCCCCAATTTGGAGGGTTCAGGCAACCATCAACAGGGAATTATGGGTCAAGACACCAGGTTCGCGGTATGGTCATTCCTCTGAGCGGAACAGCAGGAAATTCGGACTCGGTGTCTGGTTCGGGTCGGGGAGTGGCGGCGATCGAGAGGGCCGTGGATGTGCTGTTCCTGTTCTCGCGGTCGTCGAGCACGCTGGGCGTTACCGAGATTTCGCGCGAACTGGGGGTGTCGAAGGCAGTTGTTCACCGGATTCTCACCTCCCTGTGCGAACGCGGCCTGCTTATCGTCGACCCCGAGAGCCGGCGCTACGCGCTGGGGCCCGCGGTGCTGGAGTTGGCCGCGGCCTACCGCGATCAACTCGATGTGAGGGACTTGGCGCTGGAAGAGATGCGCAGGCTCAGCGCTGAGACCGACGAGACCGCCACCTTGTCGGTGCGCCACGGCAACCGCCGGGTATATGTGGCCCAGATCACTCCTCCCCGCGAGGTGAAGATGACCGTGCCCATCGGCGGATCGTTCCCGCTGCATGCCGGCGCTTCGTCGAAGGCGTTCCTGGCCTGGCTCAGCGACGGCGAGATCGATCATTACCTGGCCGAGAACCCGCTGGACTCTCTGACCGAGTCCACCATCGTGTCTGTCGACGAGCTGCGCGCCGAGCTGGACCGCATCCGCCAGCAGGGCTTCGCGGTGTCGCTGGGAGAGCGCCAGCATGACGCCGGCTCGGTGGCCGCGCCCATTCTCGACCACAACCACCAACCGGTGGCGGTGATCAGCATCAGCGGCCCGCTGGAGCGGTTCCGCGACAAGATCGCCCGTTCGGCCGCCGCGGTGGTTGAGGCCACTCGAGGGCTCTCGACCAAGCTCGGGGCCCGCCCAACCAACTAAGGACTGGCCAGTGACGGACCAGGTTCGAGTGGCTGCGGTGCAGTTCGCCACCGGCACCGACCTCGACGAGAACCTGGCCACCTGTCTGCGGATGCTGGACGCGGCCGCCGCCGAGGGGGCCGAGCTGGTGGTGATGCCCGAGTTCTGCAACCACCTCTCGGTGTACGGCAACCAGGACCACTGCTGTTCGGTGGCGGTGTCGCTCGACGGTCCCTGGCTGGGGGCACTGGCCCGGCGATCCGCCGATCACGGCGTCTACACCTCGTTGACGGTGACCGTGCCCCGGAGTGGCGACCGGGTAACCGCCACCAATGTGCTGATCGATCCCCGAGGGGAGTTAGCCGCCACCGCCGACAAGCAGATGCTGATGGGCAACGAACGGGCCCACTTGAGCGCAGGCGGGGAGGTCAGTCCGGTGGCCGACACCGCATTCGGCCCGGTGGGCGTGTACTCGTGCATGGACGGGGTGACCTTCGAGGTGCCGCGCACGTTCGCCGTGCGGGGCGCCCGCCTGCTGTTGAACAGCCTCAACTCGTTCGCCCTCGACGAGGCCAGGCTCCACATCCCAGTGCGGGCAGTGGAGAACGGGGTGTTCGTGGTGGCCGCCAACAAGGTCGGTCCACTGCTACCCGCCGAGCAGGTGCCGGCGTTCAGCCAAGCACTGGGCGTGCCTCCTGAAGCACTGAACGGCGCGGGGGAGAGCCAGATCGTGGCCCCCGACGGCACGGTGTTGGCCATGGCCCCCCGCACCGGTGAGGCAGTGGTCGTGGCCGACTTGGACCTGTCCCGGGTTGAGCTGGATCGGCTGCGGGGCCGCCGACCAGAGGTGTACGGCCCGCTGGCCCAATCCCACACCGCCCATCCCGCCAGCGACCTGGAATCCGAGGTGGTCGCTGGATGCATTCCCGGCGCCCAGTCATCTCCCGAGCTGATCAGCGAGGCCATCGGCGCCGGAGCCTCCCTGGTGGTGCTGCCCGAGCTGACGCCGCCGCCACCGAGCATCCCTCCCGGCGTGCTGGTGGTGACCACGGTCCTGCGGGATAGCCAGCACCTCGGCCAAGTGTGGTCGGCCGATGGCGTTGTTCACGAACAGGCGCAGATCCACCACTGCGACCGCCACGGTGGTGTCATCGGGTTGGACAGCGAGATGAGCTTGATCCCGACGCCGTTCGGCGACTTGGCGGTGATCGTTGGAGACGATCACCGCTACCCCGAGACATTCCGACTGGCGGCCATTGCTGGAGCCCATCTGGTGGCGGTGTGCTGGCAGCCTGAGCACCGCTGGGAATGCGATCTGGCCCTGGTCGAACGGGCCGCGGAGAACCGGATCAGCGTGACGGCGTGCGGACCCCCTGGACCACTCTCGCCCACCATGCTGCTCGACCCCCCGGCCGACTCGCTGTGGAACCCCAAACGCTCGAGTCCCTACAACGGCACCATCAACACCCCGACCAGCCAGCGGGCCGATCCCGACGACGATCTCCTGATCGGCACGCTGCACCCGGGTCGGGCAGTGAACCGAGAGGTGTCCAAGGACACCGACCTGGTAGGCGGGCGCCCGTGGCGAGCCTCCGCGGCACTCGTTGAGCCAGTGGCTCAAGCCATGGCTGAGGGCTGACCTAGCGATCCGCCGGTACTCGGGCGAGCACCGCCCGGGCCCAGCGCATCACCGCCGCGTCGATGAACTCACCGTCGAGCACCGCAACCACCCGACCCTCGGCCGCCGCCTCTTCGAAAGCGGCCACCACCGCCTCTGCCCGGGCGATCTCGTCATCAGACGGGGTGAAGGCGGCGTTCACTGCGGCCACCTGCTTGGGGTGGATCACCGACCGGCCGCCGAAGCCATGGCGGCGAAGCGACTCGCTGGTGGCGGCTAGCCCGGCGTCATCGTCGAGGTTGGTGAACACCGGCCCGCAGGGCGCTTCCAGCCCCTTGCCCACCGACGCCACCACCACCCGGGTGCGGATGGGCCACATCTCCAGGGCGTCGGGCGACGGCTGCATGCCCATGTCGGCGGCCAGATCGGCCTCGCCCAAGGCCAGGCGCACCACCTCGGGCACCGCAGCGATCTCGTAGATCTCAGCCACCCCCACCGCCGACTCGATGAGCGCGGTCACCGGGCAGCCGCCGTAGTCCACCGAGCAGGCCGCGGCATCGGCTTTGGGCACGACCACCCCGGCAAACCCCACGCCATCGGAAACCAGCGACCGCAGCAACTCGGCGTCCTCGCCCACCATGTCGGGGCGATTGTTGATCCGCACCCAGGCCGGCACCCCGGGATTGGCCCGGAGCCATTGGTCAACCGCCTCTCGAGCGGTGGCCTTGGCCGTTTCGGCCACCGCGTCCTCGAGATCGCAGATGATGGCGTCAGCCCCCGATACCAGCGCCTTGTCAAAGCGGTCGGGACGATCTCCGGGGACATAAAGCGTGGTGCGGCTCATCGAATTCTCGGCTCCTCACGGTTGGTTGACACTGGTTTGGTCTGGCCCTACTGTCAGACTAACGAAACGTTGTTCCGCTTACCGGAACAGTGTGCCGCTGACGAGACCGGAGCACCAATGCGCGAGACGCTGAAGGGCGTCCAAGACATATTCGACGAACGGGGCCCCACAAACGCCACGCCCACGTTCAACCGACTGTGGTCGATCACCGAAGAGCTCATGGCCAAGATCGAGGCCCGGTTCGAGTTGACCCGCGACCCCAGCACCGAAGACTTGGAGTCGTACCGGGGCGAAGCCGAGTACCCGGCCGGGCGGCTGGCCGGCTACACCGGCCCCGAGATGGACTGGCTGATCCACTCGTGGATCGGGAACCCGCCGCTGGGGTTCACCAACATGCACGTAACCGCCTGGCTCGGTCCTCACCTTGATGTGCCCCATCTGGGCATCGCCTGGGGAACGCTTCCCGACCTCTGGTTCTACATCGACTACAACCCCCGATCCGACCTCATGCTCGACACCGAATCGCTCGACAAGTACTGGGGTCCGCTCAACGAGGAGTTCTTGGAGCTGCGGGCCGACGAAGGGCTGGCCCCGTTCACCTCCCGGGCCTTGTACGTGCGCCAGGCTCTGAGCGAAGTGGCCGTCTGCTTCACCACTCCGGGCCAGACCTACGACGAGGGCCGGCTCAACCAGGTGAGCGAGCTGGCCCACCGGCGGGTCGACCAGTGGCTGGCGTGGGTGGACGAGGCCGAGCCCGTGCCGCTGGAGCGCCGGGAGCAGCTGGCCGCCGACGATCTGACCCGGCGGCGTAACATCGCCGAGAGAGACCCGGCCAACGTCATGGGTGTGCGCTTCTTCGGAGAGGAGATGACCGACCGACTGGTGCGGGCCCTGTGGGGCGGCGACCGGGTTTTGCCCCGACCCGGCTGAGGGGAACTGGCATGTTGATCGGCAACTCACACCGACTGGAGAGGACAACGCCATGTTGATCAAGAACCAGTGGTACGCCGTGGAATTCGGCCAGTGGGTGACCAACCAGCCGGTGCTGGCCCGGGTCCACGGTCACGACCTGGTGCTATGGCGCAGCCCGAACGGCACAGTCAACGCCCAGTCCGACCTGTGCGTTCACCGGGGCGGCTCTCTGGCCGGCGGCTCAGTGGTGGGCGACTGCGTGCAGTGCCCCTACCACGGCTGGCGCTACGGAGCCGACGGGGCCTGCGTGGAGATCCCGGCCAACCGGTCGGGCCTGCCCATTCCCCGCAAGGCCCGGATCGACACCTATCCCTGCATCGAGCGCTACGGCTTCGTGTGGGTGTTCTTGGGCGACCTGGCGCCTGAGGATCGGCCCCCGGTGCCCGAGTTGGATGGGCTTGAGGAGCACACCGAAGCCAGGGCCGAGGGATACCGGGCGGTTATCGGCGAGTTCACCTGGCAGGCCAACTACGACCGGGTGCTGGAGAACGCGGTGGACATCGCCCATACCCCCTTCGTGCATTCCGGCTCGTTCGGCAACAAAGACCAGCCCGAGATCCAGGACTTCGACCTCGACGAAACCCGCGTCAACGGCCACCTGGCGTCGGTCACCGCCACCGTGGAGCTCGAACCGCCTCGTCCGTCGGGCATGTGGCGGTTCATCTCCAAGAAGGACCGCCCGCCGGTGAGCACCTCCACCGGGTTCTACCCGCCCAACGTGTCGATGCTCATCGTGCGGCTGCCCATGGGCGAGATCCGCATCTTCACTGCCGCGGTGCCCCGCGACGAGCACGTCACCGTCTCCAAGTTCTGCATGCTGCGCACGTTCTTCACCGGGGGCTGGGCCGACAAGAACTCCTACGACCGCACCATCAAGATCTTCCTGGAAGACCAGCCCACCGTTGAGGGCCAGCGGCCGGAGCTGCTGCCGTTCGATCTGTCCGCCGAGCTCCACGTCAAGTCCGACTCCATCCAACTTGCCTACCGCCGCTGGCGCCAGGAGCAGATCGACAAAGGTTGGGCGCTCGAGACCCCATCGGACGAGGAAGCCATGCGGGCCGCCGCGGTGATTCCCTCACCGGGGCGTACCGGCGACCCCGAGTTGGCCAACGCCTGGGTGTTCCCCGCTGTCGGCGAGGACCGATCATGAGCCTGTCGGCCGATCTCTGCCTCGGCACCGTAGAGGCCATCGCCAGCCGACTGGAGCTGGAGGAGACCGTTCACACCTCGTTGGCCTCGGCCATGGACGGATCGCCGGTGGGTGCCCATCGGGTGCTGGCCCGCGACGGGGTGGCGGAACTGGTGTACGTGGGCATGAAGGTGGAGGCCTTCGGGCTGGACAGCCACATGTGCTTCGCCTTCACCCCGGCCGCCAGCCCGGTGCCCCACTTCACGGTGGACTCGGTGTTGGCCGGACCGCACTACGCCTTCCACTTGGATCTGATCCCCCGGCTGGACCCGGGCGCCAACCTGGCCTACATCGACCATTGCTACGGCCCCCTCACCGAGGTCCACGACGAGACCATGCAGATCGAAGGGCTCACCCCCGCCCACCTGTCGCCCCGCCAGTGGCAGCTCATGTCGGCGTGGATGCTGGCCCACCGGGCCGACGAGGATGGCTTCCGGGCGGTGTTCGGCGCGGTGGCCTCCTACCGTGACCACTGGCTGGGATTGGTGGAATCCGGTGTACCCGACGAGGCCACCGGCGGTGCCTCTGCCGAGCAGCTTTCCGATCGCGATGCCCGCAACCGGGCCGCCATCTTCAACCCGGAGGTCGACCCGGTGTGGGCCCGAGTCGACCAGTTGCTCGGCCCCGAGTCGAGCGCCGATATCCAGGCCAGCCTGAAGACCGCGGCCCGCTCCCCATCCACCCTGCAATGAACGGATTGAAATGAGCGAATCCCAAGCCTCCGAGTGGCAGCAGCGCATCACCGGCGAGTGGTACGGCCTGCCGTCGGTGTTCGACGCCGAGGGCAACCACACCGGGTTCAACAAGGTCAGCCGGGCCAGCGTGTTCGCCGACGGCAAGGTCACCTACTGGATGCAGTGCAATTTCATGAATACCGGCCCGCTGCGCAACCGGTTCGAGATCAGGGACTTCGAGTTCGGCGTGGACGACCGGGGCAACGACCGCATTTACCAGGGCCCCGACTTCTACGGGGCCGGCCATCCCTATGGCTCACTGGTGGACTCCCACTACTACGCGCCGGGCTGGCGGGCCGACCTCAACACCATGAACCAGATCCTCCCCGACGGGGTTACCCAGGTGTACTCGTCGCTGCTTTATGAGGGCCCCACCATCTTCTCGGTCTTCAACGGTGTCTACCTGAACGCCCACGACTACGACACCAATCCCGACACCAAGGCGTGGATCGACGCCCACATCGAGGCCGAGCAGGAGATGGCCGCATGGCCCCACACCGTGCCCGACCGCATCGGAGGCGAATGGGCCGGAGAATGCGAAGTGTTCGGGGCCGACCAGCAGCGCCGGGGCACCGTGAACGTGCGCTGGCGCCACGACCCCATCGACCTTGTGCGCGCCACCCACGTCCTTGAGCTGTCCGGGGAGCTCGACTACTCCCATACCTACATCCGCACCCGCTCCCACGGCAACCGCTACACCTACGACGGCCCCGATCTCTGGGGCAACGCCATCGCCTACGGCCGAGTCCTCTACACCTCTCAGCACCACGTCAGCGAGCCCTTCAAAGTCAAAGGCCGAGAGTTCATCATCGACCGCGACTACACCCTGGCCGTGGCCTGGAAGCTCTATGACGGCGACCGCATGACCCACATAGTCTTCGGCCCCCTCACCTACACCTCCGACGCCTAAGCGCCGCCGAGCCTCAGCCCACGGTTACCGACACCGAGCGGCCCTCATCGTCCACGTTTTCGGTGATCTCAATGCCGGTGGCTCCGATCGGGTCACGCATGGTCCAGAGGCGGCGGTGGTGTGTGGGGGAGGGTTGGTCTGCGGCTACCAGCATGGGGCCGACGGTTCGTTGGAGGGGCCAGTCGGCGTCGGGTTTGGGGGCGGAGGCCGACAAGTCGAGTTGGGGTTCAATGCCTGAGGCTTCGGGGACGGCTACGCCGATGATGTCGGCTACTGAGCGGCCGGCTAGGGAGAAGAATCCGCCGGTGAGCTGGCGGTCGGGGGCGACCAGGACGCTGTAGGACTCGAACTCGTAGCCGAAGCGGGGCCAGAGTCCTTGGCCGGTCAGGGCGCCGGGCTGCCACACGGTGCCGACGCCCACTACATCGGGGCCGAGATAGCGGCGCTGGTCTCCGGCCACCTCTAGGTCGAACACCCACTCGCCGGCGAAGGCGGCCATGGGGTGATCGGCCAGTTCGGGGGAGGGATGGCACTGCTGGGTCACCCGCAGCCGGTTCTCTCCGGCGGGCTCGACGATCCGGCGCTGGGCCACTTCGCCCTGGAAGGTGCCGTCGGGGTCATAGACGTACTCGTTGATCAGCCAGTCGCCGCTGAAGCGGTCCTTCTCGCTCATGCCGGATCGAAGGCCAAGGCCCCGTAGGCCGCTCCGAGGCGGTGCTCGCCCCGATACCAGATGTGGAGAACCGCCTTGATGGAGCCATCTCGCGACACCACCTCGCGTCGCCACACCCGGAGCCCTTCGCGGTGTAAGTGGAGCTGTCCGCTGAAGCCCCGGCCGCCGCTGAGGCTGCCGCTGCCCATCAGATCACCCTCCGGGGTCCACGCCGTCCAGCCGTCAGACAGCAGGGTGAACGACAGGCCGGGGGAGTAGTCGGCCCCGGAGAGACCCACATCCCACGAGTCGCCCTGGTCAACGACTGTTTCGGTGTAGTCGGCCGGTTCGGTGGGCGTGCCGTCGGCGTCGAGGCGGTGCAGTTGGCCCGACCATCGGCCAGGACGCAGCAACAGCAGGTCGCCACGGCCAGCGGTGGGGTCGTCGCGTAAGGCTTGCGGGTCCATCGGTGCCACGGAGGGAGGTGCGGGGTCGGAAGGGTCAACCTGGCGCTGATATTCCCCCACCACCGTCCAGCGGAGCTGGTCGCCCCGGCTGAGCAGGGCCAGCGATAGTTGGCGGGTGCCGTCGGGCAGCACCATCAGGAAGAAGCGCTGCGACAGCCCCAGGTCGGGCCAGTAGTTGTGGGCGGCCACCAGGCCGTCGCCCATCGCCTCGGCATAGCCGATGTTGAGGGGTCCTTCGTAGGTGCGGTGCGAGCCGTGGTCGGCGATGGTGTAGACGCCCGACAGGGAGAACGGTCCGTCGAACTCGACCTCCACCGTCACCCGCCCAGCTTGGTCGTCGGCCTTCACTGATCGGGTGTCGCGCCCCATCCCGGTAAAGCGGCCTTCGGCGTCGTAGACCTCAGCCGCGCCGATCCACTCGCCGACTCCTTGGGAAAACGACCCCTTGCTCACATTCGGACCAGGCGAACCGTCTGTGTCGCCACTGGCGTGGCGGCCAGCACCGCGCCGAGGTCGGTACCGGGAGGCTGGGGCGCGAGATACCGGCCTTCGGTGGCCAGCTCAAGCCCGTCTTCGCCAAACGGGTAGGGATCCAACCCGTACTCCCCACCAGGACGCTCGACCACCGAGATGGTCACGTCGTCGCCCACCGCCTGGGGCACATTAAGGAAATCCGAGGTGCCCCGCTCTCCTTCAGGAGCCAGGTGAAAGTACAGGGAGATGGTGTCGAAGAACTGGAGCTGCTTGTAAGCGTGGAACAGGTAGTCGTCGGTGGCGTGGTCGGGATCGTCGGCGGCCAACTGCTCTTTCAAGCGGCGCTGGCGGCTCTCCTCGTTGCCCAGCATGGCGTCGACCTCGGGGCGCAGGTCGTCGGGGATCAGGTCCAAGAAGATCTTGTCGCTCAACCCGTATCGCCCTCGGTACAGGCCATAGGTATGCATCGACGAGATGATGCCGCTAAACGGGTGATGGGCCTCATTGAACGCCGGCGACCCCGCCGATGTGGTCACAATCTGAGGCAGCGGGGTGGCCGTGAGGTTGTAGGGAAGGCCAGTGTCGGGATTCTGGGGGGCCTGGGCGTCGAGGTCGGCCCAGCCCTGATCGTGGTGGTCGACGATGAACTGCATCGGCTCGGCCGGTTCGAGCTCGTCGAACTCGTCATTGCCGAAGTTGGCAGCCAGGCACCCGGCGAAAGCGGTGTGCTGGTGCATGGCGATCACGAAATGGGGGGCGCTGGCGTCGCCTCCGGGGGCGCTCTGGACGATCATGGCCGCTGCACCCGGGTGAAGTCCTGAATCTGGAAATTCATGGCCGCTGCACCCGAGTGAAATCTTGAATCTGGAACAGGCTGGTGGCGGCGTCGCGCACCTTGTGGGTGATGATGCGACGGGTGTCGGGGTCTAGGAAGTAGTGGTTGTTGTAGACGATGTTGTTGCTCACCCGGCTGTCGATGGTGAAGACGTAGTTGTACGGGGTGAGCTCGGCCCCTTCGAGGCTGAGCTGCTCGCTGTCGGCAAAGCACCGCTTGCCGTCCACTTGGATCGGGGTGTCGAAGATGGTCTCGCCAGTACACGTCCATGTGAACCGCGCTGGATTCGAGGAAATCGCCGTGGGGGGTGAAGCTCTTGCACAACCCCTCCCAGTGGCCCATAAAGCACTGGTACGGCCGAGGCGAGGCCGGGCCATAGTTTCTGGTGTCGCTCACCTTGGGAATCGTAGAGTGTGCTGGAACTTGATGAAACCGTGTTCCTCTGAGCGAAACAACGCCGTGACCAAGAGCGCCACATGATCGTCCGAGGGCTGCACTTTTCCTTCGACGCCAGCGGTGATGCCGCGCTGGGCACGCTGTTCTACCCCGGCGACGACCGCCGCCTCTACGAGGCCCGTCTGACCGGACAGGTGCCGGCCGACGACTCTGATGCCCCGTGGCCGGTGGTGGTCTTGTTGCCGGGCATCAACGTGGCGCCCGATTGCTACCGGTGGCTGGCCCATCGGCTGGTGGCCGACGGACTGTGCGTGGTGACCTTCGCCGCCATCGGGTCGCTGGGACCGGCGGGGCGGGGCATCACCCCTGGTCTCGACCTGGCCGCTTTGGCCCCCGACACCATCGGCACGCGGCCCTCCTCCACTGCGCTCGGACCGCTGCTCGCACACCTGTCTGAATTGGCCGCCGACGAGCAAAGCCCGGTGGCCGGGCACCTAGACCTGGGCCGAGTGGTGGTGGGAGGCCATTCGGCGGGGGGAACATCGGCGCTGCACAACAGTGATCCGGCTTGGGTACCGGGCTTGCAGGCGGTGTTCGTCTATGCCGCTCACACCATGGTGGCCACGGCCCTGGGGCATGGCGAGGCCGCCGTCGCGCCCATCCCGGCCAAAGTGCCGATCATGCTGCTGGGCGGCGCCGACGACGGGGTTATCGCGGCTAGCCGCGACCGCTACCGCACCGACGACAACGCCCACGACCCCGTCTGGCGGACCTTTGCCGAGGCCATTCATCGGCAGCAGGGAGATTCCTGGCTGATCGAGTTGGCCGGCGCCGGACACTTCGCCATCTGCGACCCGGTGGACACCACCAGCGGCCGCTCCTTCCTGGAGTCCGACTCCGCGACCGCCGACCCAGTCTTCCAGGAACTGCTCGGCGACCTCATCGCCGCGTTCACCGCCGCCAGCCTGGGCCGCCCCAGTCGGGCCAATATGGAGCAATTGGTCGAACAGCCATCGGTCGGTCACTGGGATCGACGTTGAGCAATAGGAGGAGCACAAAGTGACCAAGCGCATCGTCATCACCGGGAGCACGAGAGGGATCGGCAACGGGTTGGCCCGTGAGTTCTTGAAGCGCCGATGCCAAGTGGCGGTGAGCGGTCGGTCGGCAAACCAGGTGGATGAAGTGGTGGCCGAGTTGGGCCAGTACTACGGCGACTCCAAGGTGTGTGGCGCGGCCTGCGACATCACCGATCCCGAACAGCTGCAAGGGTTGTGGGACCGCGCCGCCGATGCCTTCGGCGGGGTTGACATGTGGATCAACAACGCGGGCATCAGCATCACCCGCCAGCCGCTTTGGGAGCAGCAAGACGATGACCTGGCTGCGCTGGTCAACACCAACCTCACCGGGGCG
>JAPPKI010000521.1 GCA_028820035.1 bacterium
CCACCCCGGCCCCCCCATCGGCGCCCACAACGCCGAGGTCTACGCCGAACTGCTCGGCTGGGACGCCGACCACCTAAGCCAGGCAAGAGACGCCGGCCTGGTCTGACTATTCTTCATCCACTTCATGAGGCGCTCGCCGCGCCAGTCTCAAGAAAGGCCCATGCAATGACACCAGAGGAAGTGGCGGCTGCCACTGCGCTCCCTATCGCCATGCTCGGGAGCAAGTACTACTTCAGCGAAACCACCAATGCGGCTCTGGCGGAAGCCGGTTTTTCCGGGTTGCCCGGCTATGTGGGAGGCCGAGGCGGGGTCTTGGGTGATGTGGCTACCGACGTGGTGGTGTCGGCGTTCGCCCTGTTCAGCCCGTCCTTTATCGAGATGGGCTGGACCCAGACCAAGGAGCAGGGGGCACCTACGGATGCGGCGGCGGCTTTTGCCGAGGGCTTGGGCCGGTGGGCCGCTGAGACGTTCGGCCATCTCGACGGATTAGCCGACTTCGCCGCCGCGGCCCGCGCGGTGTTCGATGCCACCAATCCGATGAGTCAGCCGCTGTATGCCGGATGGCGGGCCATGCCCGTGCCCAATGATCCAGCGGCGGCTACCGGCCTCGCACTGAAGATTTTGCGCGAGCTGCGCTTCGGATTCCACATACATGGGCTGAGCGCGGTGGGCATGACCCCGGTCGAGGCCGTGGTCGCCCAACTCGGCCCAGAGCAGGCCCAGATGTTCGGCTGGGCCGGGCCGTTCCCCGACCCCGAGCCTCTCAAGCCAGTACACCAGCAGGCTGAGGAGATCACCACAGCCCGGATGAACGAGGTCTACGAGGCCATTGACGCCGACCAGCGGGCCCACATTGCAGCCACCGTGAAGGCCATCGCCGAACTCGCCCTCGGCTAGCTAGCCCACCCAGGCCTAGACATCTAGCACCGAAAGGCGACCCCGGGCTTCGAACTCAGCCCTGATGGCGTCAGCATCCCCCGGCGCCAGTCGGCGGTAGCGGTTGCCGTCCAATACCCAAGTCTCGTCGTCCGATTCCCAGCCCTCACGGCGCAGCGTGCGCTTGAGGATCTTGTTGGTCTCGGTTTGGGGAAGGGTGTCAGCCCAGCGCACATAGCGAGGCGCCCACTTGGTGCCCAGGTCGTCTTGGCCAGCCAAGAACTCCACAAACCCATCAGGATCGAAACCTGCTCCCGGCCGGCGCACCACCGCGGCCATCACGTCGTCGCCCACCGACGGACTGGGCACGGCAAACACCGCGGCCAAGTCGATGTCGGGGTGGCGCACCAGGATCCGCTCCACCGGTGCCGCGGCAAAGTTCTCCCCGTCCACCCGCAGCCAATCGAAGTTCCGTCCCGCGAAATATACAAACCCTTCGGCGTCCCGGTAGGCCAGGTCTCCCGACCAGTAGATGCCGCCGTGGGTGCGCTCGTCGTCGGCTTCGGGGTTGTTCCAGTAGCCCTCGAAGGTGGGCGCCGACACCATCGACACCAACTCGCCGATGGCTTCATCGGGATTGAGGAGCTTGCCGGTGTCGTCGAAAACGGCCAATGGCGCCTCTTCCCCGGTGTCGGGATCGAGGATCTTCACGCTCTCATCGGCCCGCCCCAGGGCATTGGGCGGCGTATCCGGCGTGCGGCTCACCGACACGCCCCCCTCTGTTGAACCGTAGGAGTCTTCTACTGGCACTCCGAAGCGGCGGGAGAAACGCTCCAGATCGTGCACCGCGCCCTCGTTGCCGAACACGATTCGCAAGGTGTTGTCGGCGTCGTCGGGCTGCTCGGGGGTGGCCAGGATATAGGTGAGGGGCTTGCCCACGTAGTTGAAGTAGGTCACGCCAAAGCGGCGCACATCAGGCAGGAAGCCCGATGCCGAGAATCGACGCCGGAATGCGGCAACGCCGCCCGCAGTCAGACACGGCACCCAGCCGGCCATCAGCGCGTTGGAGTGGAACATGGGCATGGCCTGGTAGAACACGTCGTCGGGCGTCAGCTTGCGCATTTCGGTGATGACCTCGCCGATCCGGGCCAGCCGGGCTTGCGAGCAGATGGCCGCCTTGGGATCGCCGGTGGTGCCCGACGTGAACAGCAGCAAGTAGGGGGCCAGTGGGTCGATATCGGCATCCGGGGCTTCGGCATCGGCATAGGGAGCCAGAGCGACAGCCCATTCCGGCGAGTCCACGTCTAGCACCCGGCCGTTGGCGGCACCGAGATCCAACCCGTCTAGCAAACCGCGGTGCCGGCTCTCGGTAACGATGATGTTGCAGTCCGCATGGATGATGTCGCGGGCCAACTCCGCACCCTGCCGGGTGGGGTTGATGCCCACCACCGCTGCTCCGGCCACCGCTGCCCCGCCCAGCAGCATGGAATACTCCGGCCCGTTGTCCAGCAGCGCACCCACATGGAACGGCCCCGCTCTCCGACGGTCCAAAAGCAAGTGGGCTCGGGCCACACATCCGGCCGTGAACTCCCGATAAGTGTGCTGCTCGTCCTCAAACAGCATGGCCAGGCTGTCGTCACTGGCCCGGCTCAGCACCGAGTCTCGAATGGTAGGGAGGGCTTCGGCAGAGGTGTCCACAGATGGGGATCGTAGACAGGCAGACAGAGGCTGCTAAAACGCAGAAGGATCGAGTGGTAGAGAATCGAAGGGGATCGAGAGCCCGGAGGTCAACCCGGTCCCGCCCTGGGCTGCCAGCGTTCGGGACACAACCACCGGTTGGCTGGCCTCAACCAACAGGGCGTAGCTGTCGCCTTCTATTAATCGGTCGACAGGCACCACCAATCGGCTGTGCGGCGCCACCTCCCGGGGATTGAGCTGAGCAATCGGAGCAACTCGGCCGTCGGCGATCTTGGACACGGTGACTTGGGCGATGGAGTCGGGCGAGGGGTTCACCACCACCAACACAACCTCCGAGCCCTCGGCCCGATTCCCCGCGACCAGATACCGCAACGCGGCTGCCGACGATCCGGCGGTCGTTGCCACTCCCGCAGGAGGCGATGCCGCTGGTGCAGCCGCTACCCGCTCAACCACGATGGGAACCCCGTTGTACACTTGCACGGCAACCCAGAACCCGGTCCCCTCCACCGGCAAGCCTGCGGCGCCGTAGGCGAACGAGACGGGGGGAAGCGGGTACGTTCCGATATCCCCGAATACCAGTGCCACTTGCTGCTGGGGAGGCACCGACACATCGAACGGCGCCAGTAGCTCACTGGGGTCGGAGGCGTCCGACCGAATGCTGATGTCGGCCGCCGCCACCTGATCAGATGGGTTGTACAGCACGATGTGCTCCACCACGCCCGGATCGCCTGGGCCGGTGGGGAACACCCATTGGGGCCGGGCCTCCGGGACCCCTGGCCCTGCGGTCAAACCCTCCAGACCCTCGGTGCCGTCGAAGAGTTGAAGCCTTCCGGCCACCACCCTTCCGGCCAGGGTCTCGACCGTGGTGGAAACCGATGAGAACCGAGGCACCAGGTCGGTAGCGTTCACCACCACCAGCGACTGAGCCGGAACCAAGACCCCTCGCAGCGCCTGGGGCTCGCGGATTCCCTCCTCGGTGAAGAAGGAGAATTTCGCCACCGCCCGGTCGGGGAACGGGTTGAACAGGGTGAAGACCAACCGAGCGTCTCGCCGAGTCGAACCGGCGGCAAAATGCCAGACCGACGATGATCGGGTGGCGCAGGGAACAACGTCGAAGCCCGTGGGGCCCTGCACCCGCTGCTCAACCACCGCCAAACCAGAATCAATCTCCACCAGCGCCGCGGTGTACTGCGACTCCACTACCTCAGCCAGCCGCAGGGAGGCCTGCGACCTCGCGGGAACGTTCAGGAGCACCTCTTCAGGAAGCGCCGACGGCGACACCCTTCCAACCGGTGTCACCGGAAACACCGAGACCGAAGCCGCCACCGCCGTGCCGGTGGGATTGGCAACGATCACCGAGTGATCGGCGAATTCGCCGGGACGAGAGGTTCCCTCCGCGCAGTACCAGACGCCCCCCTCCGCATCCTGACCCGGGGCCTCGCTGGTGGTCACCGGGGGTGCTGAAGCCGATTCGCGCTCGTCACCCCCGTCGGCAACAGCCAGCCCGATCACCGTCGCCAGGGCCACAAACACCAGTGGCCAACGCGTGACGCGGCCGCTCATCGGGCATCCTTCTGCCGACGACGCCATTCACCGATGCTGAGGCGTGCAATCCCCACCAAACCGACCACCCACAGCACGATCTGCACCGCCAGAAGCAGCCGGGTCACCGCCGAAGTTCCGTCGTCGGAGGGCAATGCGGGGCCAGCCCCAGCGGCATCCAGATCCAATGCCGTGTTGTGATAGGTGGCGATACCCGCGGTCAGCCCGCCGGGCACCAAGTCGAGTTGACCAGAGAGCATTTCAAACAGCCACTCGGGGGCGGGCTGCGACAGTTCGCCGTAGGGAGCGGGCGCCAAGCGCTCTGCCACCAGAATCGTGCTGATACCCCATTGGGACAGCTCCGCACCCAATCTGCTGGTACCCGTCTCCGACGCTCCCAGAACCGCGTTGCCTACCCGGCGGGTCTGGCCGTCCACTCGGCCAACCCAACGCTGGGCCACGGTGGGAAAGGCGCGACTGTCAGAAACTGCAAGCGAGAGTCGACCGTCTAGGTGCCAACTGCCCAACGGCAGCACATCGGGATGGCCGAGCCACAAGACCCGGTGGCCGGGCTCGGCCGCATCCCCATCTTCGACGCCGGCGAACGGGGCAACCTGGGTGTAGTCGTCGCGGGTAGCGTTCCAATGGCCGCCGGAGACCGTGGCCAGCAACGGCAGCATTCCCGCCACGAGTGCAGCCACCGCGGTAAAGGGAACGATCTGCCGCCATCCGAAGCGGTGGCGGCGGACATCCACGAGGAAGGCGGCCACACCCATGGACACTGCAATGGACAGGCCCACGGCCCCGGGCACCTGCACCACCTCCGGTCGGGGCAGGGGCACGGGAGACCAGTCTTGCTCCGCCACCAGTGCCACCGCCGCGGTGCCCAGATAGAGCGTCCACCCCCGCACTGCCCACGCCAGGCGGGAGTCTTGGGCCAGGGCCAGGGGAAGTACAGCAGCCACCGGGAGGGCCCAACCGAGCCGGCTGTCGCCGAATGGTCCGGTGTCGAATCGCAGAATCTCTGCCCAAGAGTTTCCGCTGCTGCCCCCCGGCCGATCCCCGAGCAGCGACGGCAGGCTGTCGGCCAGCCACGGAAGGTTCAGCACCGCGGCCACCGCGGCACCGGCCACCACCACCAGCACCATGCGGCCCACGCCCTCTGCGGTTCCGGCGATAATCGACCCCAGAACCAGCCCGGCCAGAATCAGCCCCATCACAATCAATGCCCCAGGGGCCATCGCTGCGGCCAAGCCGAACAGCAGGCCGACGGCAAGGGCCTCCCGCAGGAAAAACGGGCGACGCGCTCCTGGCCCGGGGCTGCCTCCCGATTCGCCGTAGGGAGCAAGACCTGACCCCGTCAAGACGGCTCGCATCAGCCAGGGCACCGCGCCGTATAGCAACAGGGCACTCCACACCCCGTTGGCCAGCGCGTTGTAGGGCACGGGGTTGGCGAGATAGACCGCCAGCGCCACCCCTTGGATCCACAGGGAATCGAAGGGGCGCATGAGCCGCCACACTCCCAGTGCCCCCAGCGGAACCATGCCAACGATCAACACAGTGCGCAGCAGATCGGTCTCCCCCAAGAACAGCCAGCTCAGCAGGGTCAGAACCCCAAGGCCGGTAGGAGCGAACCCTTCCTGCCCCAGGCCGACCGGCCGGAACTCACTCCACCAGCCGTTCATGAGATCTGAACTCGATCCCAATCGGGCCAGATCGCCCACCGCGGGAATGCTCCCGGCCACCAGACCACGAGTCCCGAGCAGTACCAAGATCACCGTGACGATCCCAACCACCACCGACGCCCGAGATCGGCTCAAACGGGACAGCAGGGCGTTCTGCGCTGAATGCCTGTCGCCTGCACCGCTCCTCCAGCTCGTAAGCAGCGAGGCCAACGGGGCAAAGCCCTGAGCCTGGGCCAGGCGGATGTGAGAGTCCCCCACCCGGCGGACACGGCTCACCGCCTGCCGCTGTTGCCGGATGGATCCCAGTCGGGCCAGGTTGTACCCCCAACACGCCCCGATTTGGCGGGCTTGGCTCAGATGGCCGGTAACCAGCGCCACCAGCAGCTCAAGAAGCGAAAGCAGTATTGCCTGGGGAATCACCCGCGCCGAGTGCCAAGCCCCGTACACGCACAGCAGGGATCGCACCCGATGGCGCCGGAGCAGCCGGCTGACCTGGGTTTGGGAAATGCGCTCAGCCAGCCGCTGGCGATGGCGAACCACCGCGGTTGGCGCCACCATGACCCGCGCTCCCACGGTACGAGCCCTCCAGCACAGGTCCACATCCTCGTAGCAGAACGTCATCTCCGAATCGAAGCCGCCGACGGCCCGGAACAAGTCCCCTCGAACCAAGATGCATCCTCCCGGGACGGCAAACATCTCCCGAACCGCGTCGTGCTGCTCCTGATCGAGTTCGCCAACCTCAACGGTGGGAATCGGAACCCCGGTCTTGTCGACCATGAGACCGACTTGGAGAAGGCGGCTGGGGTCGTCCCAGTCCACGAATTTGGGTCCGACAATTCCGGCGTTGGACCGCACCGCCTCGTTGGCCAGCAGTCGCAGGGAGCTGGGGGCCAGTGCCACGTCATCATGGCAGAACACGAAGAAGTCGGGGACTGGGCCCGCGTCCAACAGCACTTGGTTGGCCGCGGGGCCGAATCCGGGGTCGTATCCCAAACAGCGGACCGAGGCCTGGGGCAAGACGCGTCGCACTCGGGCGGTGGGGTCGGCTTCGCTGCCGGCGTCCACCACGGTCACTTCCACCGACCGATGATCTTGCGCAGCAATCGACTCCAACGTCTCGTCGAACCACAGGCCCGGGTCGTGGCTCACGATCACCACGTGGATCCTGAAATCGGACTTGGCCTGCATCAGGTTTGATTTGAGTTGCGGTTGACAAACTCCCGCAGTGCTTCGGCAAGGGCAGGTGCCTGGTCAACCGCATCCGAGAGCACCGTCAGCACCGAATCGGGAAGCTGCTGAGCCATGTCCGATACCGCGTTGCGCACGTCTTCTGGGACCTGTTCAGCCAGATCGGAGAACGCCTCCCGCAGTTCATCAGGCACCTGACCGGCCAAATCCCTCCGGGCCGACTGCACGCGATTGATAACCAACAGACCGAGTCCCACTACGGTGTAGATGCCGTTGCGTATGCACTCCGCCATCGGATCTTCCTCTGGCACCGGCGCTTGAGCTGGCTGAGGCTCGCCCACCTCACCACCGTACCGGCCCGCCCTGCAAACCAGAGGTATGGTCCGAGCGGCTCAGCGGCAACTCGGCTCGGGTACAACAAGGCCGATGTGCTTTGGCGCCAACTCGGCCGGGTACGGCATCGCCGTGGTCCACATGGCACACTCGTGGCAATGCGAGCCCTGGTCACCGGGTCGCGGGGTTTTGTCGGAACTCACCTCGTCGCTCATCTGAACGCGTGCGCCGATGACGTGATTGAGGTGGATCGCGTAATCGGCAGCCCTCCCGTCGAAGACGCCGGCGCCATGTCGGAGCTGATCGCGGAGACCAAGCCCGAAGTGGTGTACCACCTGGCGGGCCAAAGCGATGTGGCCGCATCGTGGAACGACCCGATGGGCACTTTCCAGGTCAATGCCGACGGCACCCTCCATGTGGTACGAGCCTGCATCGACACTGGCGTCGAGCGGCTCCTCTCGGTCACCAGCAGCGACATCTACGGTATGGTCGATCCCGAGCACTTGCCCATCACCGAAGACGCCCCCCTGCGGCCGGTCAACCCTTACGCCGCGAGCAAAGCCGCAGCCGAAATGGTGTGCATTCAGGGCTTTTTGGGCCACGGCCTCGGAGTGATCCGAGCCCGGGCCTTCAACCACCTCGGCCCCGGTCAAAGCGAGCGATTCCTAGCCCCCGCGCTGGCTGCGCGCATCGCCCGCAACGAGCAATCCGGCAACACCGCGGTCCCGGTGGGCAACCTCACGGCCCGACGCGACTTCACCGATGTGCGCGATGTGGTCCAGGCCTACCGGCTCCTGGTGGCAGACGGAGAGCCCGGTGAGGCCTACAACGTGTGCTCAGGTCGGGATGTGGCCGTGTCTGACATCGCCGAAACCCTGCTCAGCCTGGCCAAAACCCCGATGGACCTCAAGCAGGACGACCGCCTGTTCCGCCCCGTTGATCTGCCGGTACAGCGAGGCGACAACACGAAACTCCAAAAGGCCACCGGCTGGACCCCGGCAATCGCCTTGGCCGACACCCTGGCCGACACCCTCGAGGATGCCCGCAGCCGACAAACCGGCCAAACTGGTGATCCTGATGGCTAAGCAATGGCCTCCCCAAACACCATTCACCAGAGTGGCTCGGGATTCTGATGGCTGAGCAACGGCCTCAACGAGCGCTGATCACCGGCATTACCGGACAAGACGGCTCGTATCTCGCTGAGTTCCTACTCGACAAGGGCTACGAGGTGGTGGGTTTGGTGAGGCGGTCCAGCATGGTCAGCTTCGAGCGCATCGCCCATCTCCAGAACCAGATCACCATTGTGAGCGGCGACCTGCTCGACGAGGCCTCCCTCATCGAGGCCTTGCAACAGCACCGCCCCGTCGAGGTGTACAACCTGGCCGCCCAGTCGTTTGTGCAAACCTCCTTCGGCCAGCCGGTGCTCACCGGCGAGACCACCGCTTTGGGAGTTACCCGCCTGCTCGACGCCATCCGCATTGTCGACCCGTCCATCCGCTTCTACCAGGCGTCCAGCAGTGAGATGTTCGGCAAGGTGCGGGAGGTGCCCCAAACCGAGGCGACCCCCTTCTACCCCCGGAGCCCGTATGGGGTGGCCAAGGTCTACGGCCACTGGATCACCGTCAACTACCGCGAGAGCTACGGACTGCACGCCAGCTCGGGCATCTTGTTCAACCATGAGTCCCCTCGGCGGGGCTTGGAATTCGTGACCCGCAAGATCACTCACGCGGTGGCCTCAATCTTTCTGGGCCGTCAAGACGAGCTGCGCCTGGGCAACCTCGACTCCAAGCGCGACTGGGGATTCGCGGGCGACTATGTGACGGCCATGTGGCTGATGCTGCAACAAGACGAACCCGGCGACTACGTGGTGTGCTCGGGAGAGACTCACTCCGTTCGGGAGTTTTGCGAATTGGCCTTCGCCCACCTGGGCATGGACTACCGCGACTACGTGGTGATCGACGAGGCCTTCTTCCGGCCGGCCGAGGTCGACATGCTGGTAGGCGACCCCAGCCGGGCCACCTCGGTGCTGGGATGGCGCCGTGAAGTTGGATTCCAAGATCTGGTGGCCATGATGGTGGACGCCGATTTGGACCTGCTCCAGGGCAAGCTCAAGGGGATTTCTTGAGCAAAAGCGTGGTCACACTTGCCGGAGGGGTGGGTGCGGCCAAGCTGCTCACTGGTTTGATTCGGGCTCACCCGCCTCGCGACTTGCTTGCAGTGGTCAACACCGCTGACGACACTGTGCTCCACGGCCTCCATGTGAGCCCCGACTTGGACACCGTGGTGTACACGCTGGCCGGGGCGGTTAATCCCGTCACCGGCTGGGGTTTGGCCGGCGAGTCCTGGCAGGCCATGGACGCCTTGGACCGCTACGGCGGGATCACCTGGTTCCGCCTGGGCGACCGCGATCTCGCCACTCACTTGTACCGGACCCACCGACTGGACCAGGGGGCTGACCTGGCCACCGTCACCGCAGAGATCGCCGCCGCCTGGGAATTGGAGCTGACCGTGCTGCCGGTTACCAACGATCGGATCGAAACCAGGGTCACCACGGCCGATGAAGGCGAGATTGGCTTCCAGGACTATTTCGTGCGCCGACGCCACGACGTGGCCGTTTCTGCGGTTCGGGTGGCAGGGTCGGCGCGCGCCCGGCCTGCGCCCGGGCTCATTGAAGCCTTGGGCGCAGCCCCGCTGATCATCATCGCCCCCTCCAACCCCATCGTGTCCATCGGGCCGGTGTTGGAGGTACCCGGCGTGCGGCAGGCGGTGGCCGACCGCCGAGACGCAGTGGTGGCCGTGTCGCCCATTGTGGGCGGCACCGCGCTCAAGGGCCCTGCCGACCGGCTCATGCGAGAGTTAGGCCATGAGTGCTCTGTGGTGGGCGTAGCCCGGCTGTACCGGGACGTGGCCGCCACCCTGGTAATCGACGAGGCCGACGCCCATCTGGCCGACGACGTCGAGGCTGCCGGAGTGTCCTGCGTTGTGGCCCCGACGATCATGGACGGGATCGAAACGGCCACAGACTTGGCCCGAGTTGTCCTGGGCTGCTCGGTTGAGGGGGTTCAGCCATGAGCCTCAAGATTTTCGGAGTGGAGGGATTGCCGGAGGTCAAGGCAGGAGACGATTTGGCCGGGTTGATCGCCGAGGCGGCGGAACTGGCCGACGGCGATGTCGTGGTTGTCACCCAGAAAATCGTGTCCAAGGCCGAGGATGCCATGGTCATGGTCGACCCCGACGATCCCCTTTCGCACAAGCCGGTCGTCGAGCAGGAGTCAGTACGGGTGCTGAGGCGGAGGGGTGACCTTGTCATCAGCGAGACAAAGCATGGTTTCGTGTGCGCGAACGCGGGGGTCGACCGGTCCAACGTGGCCGCGGACGCGGCCGCGCTCCTGCCCGACGATCCGGATCGCTCGGCCCGGCGAATCCGCGACGGGATCAGGGCCCGGGCCGGGGTGGAGGTCGGGGTGATCGTCTCCGACACGTTCGGGAGGCCTTGGCGGCGCGGGGTAACCGACGTGGCCATCGGCGTGGCCGGGGTCCGCCCCATTCTCGACCTCCGGGGTACTCCCGACACGTCAGGGAGAGAGCTTCTGGTAACCGAGGTGGCCATCGTCGATGAGTTGGCCGCCGCGGCCGAGCTCGTCATGGGCAAAACCGAAGGCATTCCCGTCGCCGTCATACGAGGGGTGGACCCAGGCTGGCTCGGCCCCGGCAGTATTCAAAGGGATGTGATTCGACCCCCTGCCGAGGATCTGTTCCGTTAGTCGGCTGCGGGCACCCGTTGGCCGTTCAGGACAGCGGCCGGGGGAATCGCCATGCCATCCCCCACCACCGACAGATGGCGGAGAGAGGCTCCCGCGCCGACCTCAGCCCCATAGCCCACGATGGAGCGCTCGACAACCGCTCCTCGGCCCACACGAGCCCCTGGTAGCAACGCAGAATCGATGATCGATGCCCCCGAGGAAACGACAGCAGACTCCATCACAATCGAGTTCTCGACCTCGGCATCGGACGCAATCTCAGCCGACGGATGGGCCCAGCCGCCATCAGACAATGCCTGTTGCACTTCCAGATAGGCCTGAGGTGTACCGGTATCCACCCAGAACCCGTCCCATGCCATTGCGTACATACCTCCCCCCTCAACCAGCCTGGGAAACACCTCTCTCTCTATGGATGCCCGGGCCCCCTTCGCCACCGAGTCCAGCGCGGTGGGTTCCAAGGCATAGATCCCCACACTTATCTGCTTGCTGGGAGCCTCGTCGGCCGGGGGCTTCTCCAAAAATTCCCGCACCCGGCCGCCGGGTTCGCACACCACCACACCGAAGCGGGACGGATCGGCCACCGGCGCCAGCGCAATAGTGGCCTGGGCTCCAGAGCGGCGGTGCAATGACAGCAGATCAGCCAGAGGGAAATGGTGGATCACATCTCCGTTTACCGCGATGAACGTGTCCCGCACCTCAGCCGTCCGGGCCGCGAAAGCAATGGCCCCCGCGGTATCCAGCGGTTCAGGCTCAACTGCGTAGAACAGCTCCACCCCGGCGCAGCGGCGCCGGGGATAGGCGGCTTCGAAAGCATCGGGCCGGTATCCCAGCGAGAGCACCGCTCGGGTGATTCCCTGCTGTCCGAGCCTTCCCACCACGTGCTCGATCATGGGCCGGTCCACCACCGGCAGCATCTGTTTGGGCCGAGTCAGGGTCAGGGGCCGAAGCCGGGTGCCGAAGCCGCCGACCAGAACAACCGCGTCCACTAGGGGTCTTGCACTCCGGCGCCCGGGACGTTTTCTCCGAGGTTGTCGTCGAACTGTACCGGTCCCTCGGGCTGAGAAAGGTCAGCCACCAGCGATGGCGACACTCCGAGCAGATCGTTGATGGTGGGAGGCAGCGGCACCAGGGCGTCTCGAGGGGCCAGGGCGATGGTGAAGGCTTCGCCGTCCTTCTTGAAGCGAACACTGTCGAAGTCCGAGTAGATCCGCTCGTCGGGCTCGGAGGCTATTGCGGTGAGCGCATTGGACCAGCGCACGATCTGCATCACCGCCGGCTGCCCTTCGCATTCCGCATCCACGGCGCTGATCACGCCGAACTCAGTGGCGGTAATGGCGTTCTCGTCCATCCTCACGAACATCGACTCAAAGAACTTGCCCATGACGGCGTCATTGCCGGTGGCGTTGGCGGTGAACGGGTGAATGTGGATCACCCCGTCAGCGTGGGAGTGGATGCCCTCGGGGTCGTAGGGATAGCCCTGGCTGTTTCGCCGGCCCTCGAATATGGGCTGGTGGGCTCCGCCGCCGTCGGTGCAGTCCCACACCGTGTAGGCCGAGTGCCAGTGGTCGCTGAGGCCGGGACGGGCCTCCTCATCGCGCTGGGTGCGGGCAATGGCCACCACCGCAATGCCGATCAGGATGATGAGCACCACCACGGCGGGAAAGCCGATGAGCCGGCGCTGTTGTCCGACCCCGCCCATCGCCGCGGCCCGCGCCACCTTTCGAGAACCAGAGGCTCTTGCCACGGCTCAACAGGCTACCGGCCCGATTGTGCGATCAGCGCATCAACCGCCGGAACAGCTCCAAGTACTGCCCGGCCACTTCCTGGAGCCCGGCGGCCTGCTCGGCATAGGCCCGGCCTCGTCGCCCCATGTCAACCAGTCCATCGGGATCATCGGCCATCCGGGCCACCGCAGCACAGAAAGCGTCGACGTCTTCGGGGTCAACCGTGGTGCCCGCTCCAGAGGCGTCCAGCAGCTTCTCCACCTCGCTGCCCCGATCCACGCTGGCCAGCACCGGGCGGCCTGCGGCCAGCACCGAGTACACCTTGGAGGGCACGCTGGTGGTCCCGAGTCCGGCCCGCAGCAGCACCAAGTGCAGATCAGCGGCCGCCAGCACTTCCGCCAACCGCTCGGGCGGCTGCCAGCCCACCAGGTGCAGGGTGTCGAGGCGCTGGGCCGCTGCCGCCACCGCCGAACGGGCCACGCCGTCGCCGTTGACCACAAAATGCACGTCGGTTCGCCCCTGGCCCGCGAACCGTTCGGCGGCTGAAATCACCAGCTCCAAGGGTTGGGAGTGGCCCAGGTTTCCGGCGTACATCACCACAGTAGCTTCGCCGTCGCCCAGCCCCAATTCGGCCCGATACCGGTTGTGCCGATCCGACGGGGTGATGCGGTCTGCGTCAGCCGCATTGGGGATCACCACCACCTTGTCCGGATCGACCTCGGGGGCCAGCTTGGCCCGCACGTTGGCGGCCATTCCCTCCGACAGCACGGTCACGGCCGCGGCCCGCCGATACACCCAGCGCTCCAGCCGGCTGGCCGCGGCCACCACCCTGGCATTTTGCAAGACACCGGTGTCCACCGCCGCGTCGGGAAACACGTCTTGAACGTTGAACACCAGGGGTGCCCGGCCCCGCCAGGCGGCCGCCCACCCCGCTGCGCCCAGCGTGAGCGGGGGCGACATCGCGAAAACCACGTCGCAGCGGCCCGCCGCCATCACTGCATCAACTCCGGCCAGCGCAGTGAACCCGGCAAACGACGCCGCCCGGGCCGCCAGCCGCCTCTTGTCGGCGGGAAACGGATGCCAGCGCCTGATTCGACCCCACGGCTCCTGCTGAGTGCGCACCAGCCGCCCCGACCATCCGCCTGCCACTGCATGGTCTCGATACCACGGGAGGCTGGTGATGACCTCCACCCGGTGGCCCCGGGCCGTCCACTGCTCGCAGATGGCGGTCATCACCTCCCCGGTGGGAGCGGTGTCGGGCGCATAGTGCGGACAAAGCACCAGGATCGAGAGCGGCTCCGTCATCCCGCCACCTTGGCGTACAGCCCGCAGAGCTCTGCCCCCGGGTCGAGGTCGGCCAGCTCCCGAACCCTGGACCTGCCCGCCGCGCTCAACTCGTGACGGGCATCGGCATCAACAACCAGCTTGCCGATGGCGTCAGCCCACTGGTCCTCGTCGTCAGGATCCAGAAGTCGCCCGCCCGCTCCCACCACCTCCGGTAGCGCCCCCGCATCAGCGGCCACCACCGGGCAACCGCGGGCCATGGCCTCAACCACCGGAAGGCCGTAGCCCTCATAACGAGACGGGAAAACCATGGCCACTGCCTGCCGGAACAGGCCGTCGAGCACTGATCTGGGTATACGGCCCAACCGGTGCCACTTGCTCCCTACCCCCAGCTCGTCGGCCAGATGGTCCAGCTTGGCATCACGCGGGCCGGGCCCTCCCGAGGCCACCAGCGCCACATCCACCCCATCGGCAGCCAGCCGAGCCAACGCCCTCAGCAACACCTCGTGGTTCTTGTGGGGGTAGGCCACGGCCGGATAGAGCACGAATGGGTGGGACAAGTCAGGCTCTGCCGCGGCCAGCGGCATTTCCGAAGCACCCGAGGAAGCGTCCACCGGCGCGGGGAGCACCACTACCCGCTCGGGGTCAACGCCGAGGCGCTCCACAAGGCGACTCCGGCAAAACTCGCTCACGGTCACAACCACCTCTGCCCCGCGCACCGACCGCGGCAGCATGGTCTTCAGGTACAGCCGCTTGATCAAGCTGAAGCGCTTGGGATGGTCCAACGGCTGCAAATCGTGAACGGTCACGATTGCCGGGCGTATGCCCATCCAGGGCACGGTTCCCCCAAAATGGTGGACCAATGCGATTCCGCGGCGGCGGCATTGCACTGCCAGCCAGGAGTTCTCCATCAGTACCCGCAGCGGTCGGCTCTTGCCCACCGGGGATGTCACCACCTCGAAGCGCTCCGCCAGCGCCCGGTGGGCCTCGGCAAAGCCAGGCGGGCCGAACAAGGTCAAACGCACCGGTGAATCCAACGGGATGGCCGAGAGCACCCTGACCGCGTAGTCCTCGGTGCCCCCTACTCGGCCCGACCGCAGCCACAACAGGTTCACGCCCACGTGCACCGTCGAGCCGGGCGAGGCACCTGAGCCCATCAGCCAACCAGCTCCCGATAGACATCCAACAGCCCCTCAGCGGTGCGCTTCCAGGTGAACTCAGTCAGCGCCCGCTCTCGGCCCTTTGGGCCCAGACATGCCGCAGCCGCCTCGTCGTCAAGCAGCCCGGCCAGTGCGTCAGCGATCTCCTCCGGCCTGGTGGGATCCACCAGCATTCCCGCCTCACCAGCCACCTCAGCAGTGGCCCCCGTTGCCGACGTCACCACCGGCGTCTCCTGCACCATCGCCTCCAGTACCGGCAGGCCGAAGCCCTCGGTCAGGCTCGGATAACAAACTGCCTGCGCGGCCCTCATCAGCGCCCGCTTGTCGGCCTCGGCCACAAATCCCAAACGGCGAATCCGCGGCCCCGAGGAGGCCAGGGCCCCGTCCAGGTTCGACTTCGACGCAGCCAGATCGCGGTCGAGGTTCGACTTCCACCCCGTTGGGCCCACCAGCACCAACTCCTCGGCCCTTTCCCCCAGCAACTGCCACGCCTCCAACAAGCCGGCCAAGTTCTTGCGGGGCTCTTCCGTCCCCACCCAGAGCACGAACCTGTCGGCCAGCTGAAATCGCTGTCGCACTTCCTCGGCCTCCGGTGACGGCACCAAGCGGTCATCGGCCCAGTACGGAACGATGCGCACCCGGTCGGCGTCGATCCCGGCCCGCACACAGTCGTCCGCCGTGTGCTGCGACGGGCACACCACGATGTCGGCTTCGTTGCAGGTCAACTCCAGGGACTGATCAAAAAACCGCAGGCCTCGTGGTGTGAAGTGGTCGGGATGGCGCAAGAACGCCAAGTCGTTGACCGTCACCGCCAACGGAGCAGTCCGAGGAGGCACCGCCATTCCGGTGGCGTGAATGGCGTCCACCCGACCAACTGACCGCGGAACGGAAGGCCGACGCATGTGGTGCCAGCACCAGTACAGGCCGACCCGAGGCATCGGCAGAGCAGCCACCGGGATTCCGGGAGCGAACGGCTCCTCAGGAGGACTCCGGTGCCAGGCCGAAACCCCCACCATCTCGGGAGGCGCCGACAGCCGCCCCAGAGCCTCTACACACCCGAGCGCGGCCGTCGCCGTTCCCCCCGGCACCCGATGCCAGCACTGCTCCAGCGTGATCGCCACTCGCACTGCCCCGATTCTGCCAGCCCGAACCCAACAAGCACGCCGCGGACCACTAGTCTGAGAACCGATGAGCGGCTTCTGGGCAGGCAAGCGGGTTCTGGTCACCGGAGGCACCGGATTCTTGGGCCAGGCGGTTTGCCGACTGCTCAACCAGGCCGAGCCCGCCTTGCTGGCCGCCCCGTCCAGCGCCGACTACGACCTGCGCAGCACTACAGATACGCAGAGGCTGCTCGCCGACATCCAGCCCGATGCAGTGATTCACCTGGCTGCCCGGGTCGGGGGCATCGGCGCCAACCAGGAGAGACCCGCCGATCTCTACCTCCACAACCTGCTGATGGGCACCAACGTCATCGAGCAGTGCCGATTGGCGCAGACCGATCGCCTTGTTGTGGTGGGCACCATCTGCTCGTACCCGAAGTACACAAAGGTGCCATTCTCCGAAGACTCACTGTGGACCGGCTACCCCGAGGAGACCAACGCCCCCTATGGGGTAGCCAAGCTGGCCCAGCTAGTGCAGCTTCAGGCCAACCGCGAGCAATATGGCCAGCAGGGCATATATCTGATGCCCACCAACCTCTATGGCCCGGGCGACAAGTTCCACCCATCGGCGTCCCATGTGATCCCCGCGCTCATCAAGAAATGCGT
>JAPPKI010000045.1:0-9333 GCA_028820035.1 bacterium
CGAGCTGCGCACCGTGCTGTGGCCGGCCCCCACCGACGACGATGACGAGAGTTGGCGGCTTCGGGGCGAGGCCTGGCGGAGCGAGCACACCCTGCTGGGGGGCTCCGATGCCGGCGCCCACCTTGATCGGATGTGCGGCGCCCCCTATACCACCGCATTTTTGGGCGACTGCCTGCGGGGCCGAGGTCTGGCTTCACTGGAGACGGCCATTCACATGCTGACCGACGCCCCGGCCCGCTTGTTCGGCCTGCGGGAGCGGGGCCGCATCGAGCGGGGCTGGCACGCCGACCTTGTGGTATTCGACCCCGACACGATCGACTCCGGCGCCATGCGCATGGTGCACGATTTGCCGGGCGGTTCGGCCCGGCTGTTCGCCGACGCAGTGGGAGTACACCACGTGTTGGTGAACGGCCAGCCCATCGTGAGCGGCGGTCAGGCCACCGATGCCCGATCCGGCACCCTGCTGCGATCGGGGCGCGATACCGAGACCGTACTGGTCGGGTAGTGGATTTCGAGCAGACCAAGGTGTCGCTGGCCCAGTTCCGGCGGCGGCTGGAAATCTTCTCGCTGCGTTGGCAGGCTCGTCTCGACACCAGGCAATTCGACCAGGCCGTTCCGTGGATCATCGCCGTGTTCTTGGGCGCGGCGCTCGCCGGTCTGGCCTTGACCCGGGCCTACCAACTAGACGCTGGGGCCGACCTGTCGGCCCACCTCCAGGGGCTATGGCTCATCGGGGAGGGCTACGAGCCGCGCTCTAGCGTGGCCGGCCACAACCTGCTGTGGGAGCAGGCTGCTTTCATCCTCTACCCGGTGGCGGGGCTGACCGCCCTGTTCCCCGACCAGCCCACGCTGCTCTGTCTGCAAGCCGCGGCCTTGGGCTTTGCAGTAGAAACACTGTGGCGGATTTCCCGCCAAGTGGGCCGGCACAAGTCGGGGGCGGCCTTTGCCGTGGTCTTCGCCTATTGCGCTTATCCGGCGGTCCACACCATCAACCTGTCCGACTTCCACCCCGAGGCACTGGCAGTGCCCGCGCTGTTCGCGGCCGTACTCGCTGCTTTGACCGGCCGGTGGAATTGGTTTGCCGTGTTCGCCTTGCTGGTGGTGACCTGCCGATCGGATTTGGCCTTTGCCCTCTCCGGGCTGGGACTGCTGGTGCTCTTGGAGGGTCGGCGCCGCCCCGGAACGTACATTTCTCTTGGGGGCCTGGCCTACGGGCTGGTGGCCATGACCGCAATTCAGCCTCGCTTCAACGGAGGGCGATTCCCCCACATCGAGGCGTTCTCCGACTTTGGCAGTGGACACCCGGGGTCGGTTCTCTGGGGCTTCATCTCCGGCCCACATCAGGTGGTGGCCGATGCGGTTTCGCAGGTCAACTTCCAGATGATCGTCTTCCTGCTGGCCCCGGTGATGCTGCTGCCGTTGGTGGCGCCCCGCTATGTACTGCCGGTTCTGCCCCTGTTTGCGGTGTACTTGGTAGCCGATGTGCCCACCGGCCAATTGGCCGAGGCTTCTCAGACGGTGCCGATGATTCCGTTTGTATTCGCGGCCACGGTGTTCGCCCTGGCCCGCTCCGGTCGGGTGCTGGTGGAGCGGGTGAATGTGGACCGTCGTTGGCTCACCGCCCTTGTGCTCACTGCCGGTCTGTTCTTCGTGCGCGATGCTCCCAGCTCCTTGTACGAGAGGCCGTGGAACTGGGGCCAACGCGACACGATAGACATCGCCCGGCAAGAGGCGGCCGATCTGATCCCGTCGGATGCATCGGTGCGAGCCTCGGAGCAGGTCCTTCCCCTGCTGTCGGACCGCACTCGGCTGTATCAACTCCACACCGGAGAAGACCCTTCCAGCGCTGCGGTGGCCGCCACTCCCAAAGTGGAGTGGATTGTGTTCGACCCCGCATCCGCTCCCGGCTGGACCCCCCTCGACATCGAGGGCTTCGACTTGGACGTGCGACGAACCGGTTTTGAACGGCTCGAGCTGGAAGAGGGAGGGCGCACCCTGTGGGTCTACCGACTCCGCAACGTGATCCAGAGCTAAGCGGGGAGGTGCGAGCGCAGGGTCTCAGCGGTATGGGCCAGCTCCTCGGGGGGGACTGAGGCCTTGGCGTTGGCGAAGTTCAAGTCGCTCATGCCGGACATGGGGATCACATGCAAATGGGTGTGGGGAACCTCGAGGCCCGCGATTATGAGGCCCACACGGGACGGCTCGAATGCGGCCATCTGAGCGGTGCCCACCGTATGGGCCACCACCATGAGATGGGCGGCCAGTTCCGGCGGGACGTCCAGCCAATGGTCGATCTCGGCCCGGGGTACGACCAGCGTATGCCCAGCCTGGATGGGGTTGATGGACAGGATGGCCACGCAGTCATCGTCTTCCCACACAAAGTTTCCGGGGAGTTCTCCGTTCATGATCATGGTGAAAACGCTGGCCATCTGCCCATTGTAAGTCCGGGCCACCCCCCCCGGCCTGCCTCTGTTGTCGGCCTCCTCCAAGTCGTAGCATGGACATTTGTGCGTTTTGGAAATGCTGAGTGGCGGGTTTGGACGGTTCCCAATGTCATCTCGGTGCTTCGGCTGGGGTGTGTGCCGGTGTTCTGCGTGTTGTTGCTGGGCATGGGGAATCGGGCCGGGGCCGCCATCCTGCTCGGCGTTCTGGGGGCCACCGACTGGGTAGACGGCTATATTGCCCGGCGGTTCAACCAGGTCTCGGAGCTGGGGAAGATCCTGGACCCAACCGCCGACCGGCTGATGTTTCTGGCTGCGGTGGTGGCGATGATGGTGGACGGCTCTCTCCATGCGGCATTCGGGGTGACCATGCTGGTCAGAGAGGCGGTGGTGTCGCTGGCCACAGTGGTGCTGGGCGCAATGGGGGCTCGCCGGATTGACGTGACCTGGACCGGCAAAACAGCCACGTTCGGGCTCATGTTCGCCCTGCCGTTCCTGCTGCTGGGAGATTCGAGCGTGGGTGGGGGAGCAGCCCTGCGGGGTGTCGGGTGGGGATTGGGCATTCCGTCGTTGGCGCTCAGCTACTACGCGGCTATTGAATACATACCTCGTGCTCGCCGGGCTCTTGCCGAAGGGAGAGCCGGAGCCTCAAGCTGAGGTTGAGAGTTTGGGCGAGAGCCGGTACGGTGTCTCCAATGAACGTACCGGTTGAACTGCGCTACTCCGAAGATCACGAATGGACGAGGACAGAAGGCAACCGGGTCTGTCTGGGCATCACCGACTACGCCCAGGACGCCCTTGGCGATGTGGTCTATATCGACCTCCCCCCGGTGGGAACGGAGGTGGCTAGTGGCGAGCCGTTCAGCGAGGTCGAGTCCACCAAATCGGTCTCAGAGATCTATTCGCCGATCACCGGCACCGTGGTCGAGGTGAACACCGACCTGATCGACCACCCCGAGCGGCTGAATGAAGACCCCTACGGCGAAGGGTGGATCTGCATCATCGAAGCCTCCGACCCGTCAGAGCTGGACAATCTCCTGGATGCGGCGGCTTACACCGATCTGACCGAGAGCATCGATTGACCTCCTGGCCCGATGACGGAGAGGCCCAAGGGGTCATCTGCCCGCAATGCGGTCATGTCAGCGGGATTGACGACAACTTCTGCGCCTCGTGCGGGTATCGCCTCAAACCACTTGGCGACTCCGAAGGAGTTGGCTCCGTGGACGAGCCGACCACTGAGTTGGATATCGAGGCCGGTCTGGTCCGGCAGCTGGCGGTGTTGGTGGTCACCCAGGGGCCGGCCGCGGGCAGTCGATTCGAGCTGGCCCAGCCTCGGGTGGTGGTGGGCCGCCATCCCGACTCCGACATTTTCTTGGACGACATCACCGTCTCCCGGCGCCATGCCGAGGTTTATCGGGATGGCTTGGTGCAGCACGTCAAAGACATGGGCTCGCTGAACGGAACCTATCTGAATAGCCGTAGGGTGGAGGATGCCGGATTGAAGAACGGCGACGAGCTTCAAGTAGGGCGATTCAAGCTGGTGTTCTACGACGGGACCGGCGGATGAGCACCCAGTATTGGTCTATCGGGCAGGTGCTGGATCTGCTGAAAGAGGAGTTCTCCGATATCAGCATCTCCAAGATCCGTTTTCTGGAGAGCCAGGGTCTCATCGATCCCGAGCGAAACCAATCTGGGTACCGGAAGTTCACCGACATCGACATCAGCCGGCTGCGCTGGATTCTTGAGCAGCAGCGGGATCACTTCCTGCCCCTCAAGGTCATCAAAGAGCGCATCGACCACCAAGACTTCGGCGGGTGCGAAGGAGGCAGCGAATCCAACAGCGACGGGGCCAGCTCCCGAGGGGCGCGCCGGCCCAACCCGCTGGATCCGGGATCGGTGTCTGTGTCTCTGACCCTGGACGAGCTGGCCTCAGCGAGCGGGCTGAGCCAATCCAAGGTCATGGAGCTTCAGAAGTTTGGCCTCATCGAGCCCCTTGACGACGGTGCGCTGCGGCACTATGGCAGCGAAGCAGTGATTGTGGCCAAAGTGGCAGCCGGCTTCTTGGCCCATGGGGTGGAGCCTCGCCACCTGCGGGCATACAAGTCGGCGGCAGAGCGAGAGGCGGGACTGATGGAGCAGCGGATTATGCCCATGGTGATGCAGCGCACGGCCCAGTCCCGCAAGCAATCCCAGGACACGCTGGTAGAGCTGATCAATCTCGGTTCGGAGTTGCGGCTTTCGCTGCTCCGATGCGCCTTGGCCGGCCACACTCGGAATCGTTAGCAGCGTGGGCCGTAAGGCGCCCGTGCTGTTCGCAAGCCCGGAGGCCATAGAGCAGGCCGTCGGACGGGTGGCTTCGGAGATCTCCCAGCAGTACTCCGATGGGGTTGTGCTGGTGTCGGTACTGAAGGGAAGCCTGCCGTTTCTGGCCGATCTGGTCCGAGCGGTGGACATAACAGTGGAGGTGGACTTCTTGGCGTTGTCCCGGTTCGCCGCTGATTCCGGACGGGTCCGATTGGTCAAGGATTTGGACTGCGACGTGACCGGGCGCCAAGTCGTGCTGGTGGAGGACATCGTGGATACCGGGCTGAGCCTCGCGTACCTGATGGGAGAATTGCACCGGCGGTCGGCGGCATCGGTGGCGGTAGCTGCGCTGCTCAACCGAAGTGCCCGCCGCATCTTGCCGCTCGAGCCCGACCACGTCGGTTTCGAGGCGCCGGACGAATTCTTTTTGGGCTACGGCCTGGACTGGGCCGGCCGCTACCGCAATCTCGACCGATTGGTGATCGGAGATCCCGACTTGCTGGCCGACGATCCTGATGCCTATGTCACTGCGCTCTACTGAGAATCCCGAAGCTTGGGTCCAGAAACCCTTGCGACGATCCCGACGCTTACGTCTCTATGCTCTACTAACGTGGGTGCGATGAAGGAAATGGAGCTGATCGGGGTGCGGATCGAACTTCCGTCCAACGCCCCCATCGTGCTGCTGCGGGAGACCGACGGTGAGGGTCGGCTCCTGCCCATTTTCATCGGAGCGGCAGAGGCTCAAGCCATCGCATTGGCCATGGAGGAGGTGGAGACGCCCCGCCCCATGACCCATGATCTGTTCAAGAACGTGCTGGACGACTTGGGCGTGCAACTCGACCGCATTGTGGTGACCGAGTTGCGGGATCGGACCTTTTACGCCGAGTTGGAGTTGAAGGGGGGCAACGGCGCCCGTCGCATCTCCAGTCGTCCCTCAGATGCGGTGGCTCTGGCGATTCGCGCGGGGGCGCCGATCTTCGCCGATGAGTCGGTACTGGATGCCGCCGGGCATGCGGTGGAACCTGGCGAGCTCGAAGGCGATGAGCCTCCCACTGAAGAAGTTCTGGACCAATTTCGGGAGTTTTTGGATCAAGTCACCCCGGAAGACTTCAACGGCTGACTTCTTTTTCCGGCCAGATCGCTCCTTGACAATCCACAGGGAGAGGTTTACCCTGTGGAAATCCATTGGCGTAGTTTCCCCGATGTAAGCAGCAACATCTGGGGCGCGCCCCAGCACCGGAGAGTCAAATGAGCGATCGCGCACAGATAGCCAAAGACTTCAGTTCTCCTCAGACCATCGAGATTGTCGGCATCACCTACCGCCAGCTGGACTACTGGACCCGGACTGGCTTGGTTGTTTCCACCGCTCAGGAGGCGGAGGGAAGCGGCAGCCGCCGCCGGTACTCCTACAACGATTTGCTGGAGTTAAAGCTGATCAAGCGTCTGTTGGATGAGGGAATCGCTCTCCAGCGGGTGCGGGAGGTGTTCGATTACCTGCGCGACGAACTCGGCGAAGAGGTGGCCAGCGCCGATTTGGTGATCAACGGCAACAAGTCGCTGCTGGTTCGCACCGATGAGCAGATTCTGGATGCGCTGCGCCAGGGCCAAGGCGCGCTCTACCTCCGCATGGAGGGTTTGATCGAAGAGGTGGATGCCGCGGTTAGGGAGTTGCCCATCGAGGAGGCTCTGCCTGTGGATACATCTGAGCCGCAATCCGGGATCGGTGCCGCCCGAACTGGGTCCTAGAGGAGGCCGGCAAGCGCGTGTTCGCCCATGATTCGGAGCGACAGTTCGCTGAATTGCTCGATTTCTACGGCATCGAGTGGCGCTACGAGCCCGACACATTTGTGCTCTCCCGCAATGCGACTGGCGAAGTCACCGAGGCGTTCAGCCCAGACTTCTATTTGCCTCAGTTTGATCGCTACGTGGAGATCACTACCGCACGCCAGAAGTACATCACCCGCAAGAACGGCAAAGTCCGCCGCTTGCGGGAGTGCTTTCCCGACATCGACATCGTCGTGCTCTGTCAGCGGGACTATCGCAACCTTCTGAGCAAATACGGCTTTGACGACGCCTCCGGGCTGGACGGCGACCTGACCCACACTGGGGCAGGGGCCGAATCTCACTAGCCGAACGAGGCCAGACGTGCGTTCTTCTCCGCTGGAGGCTTCCCACCGGGCGCTGGGGGCCAAGATGGTTCCCTTTGGCGGCTGGGAAATGCCGCTGTCCTATCCGTCGGGCACGCTGGCTGAGCATCGAGCATGTCGAACCGAAGCAGTGATTTTCGACGTGAGCCATTTGGGAACCCTTCGGGTATCCGGCACCGACGCCTACGAGCGGCTTCAGCAGGCCTTTACCAATGATCTGGCTCGAATAGGTCCTGGTCGCACCCAGTACACCCACTTGCTCGACGCCGACGGCTCGGTGTTGGACGACATCATCGTGTGGTGGACCGATGACCAGAGCTTCGACGTGATGCCCAACGCATCCAACACCGACCGGGTGCGCGACGCGCTGAGCACCTCGGGTGACGATGATGGTTTCCAGGCTGTCGATGTGACCGGAAGCCGAGCAGTGTTGGCGGTGCAGGGTCCCGAGGCCCGCAACCGGTTAGGCGCGGTGTCGCCGGGGGCGTCAGAGGTGGCCCGCAACTGCGTTGGCTCGGTGGAGTGGGAGGGCGTTTCGCTGACCGTGGCCGGCACCGGCTACACCGGAGAAGACGGCGTGGAGATCGCCGTGCCTGCTGCGGCGGCGGCTGAGCGGCTCTGGGATGCGGTGACCGCCGTGGGGATCACCCCCGCTGGGCTGGGGGCCCGCGACACGCTGCGCTTGGAAGCAGGTTTGCCGCTGCACGGACATGAGCTCGGCCCCGGCATCACCCCGCTGCAAGCCGGGTTGGGCTGGGTGGTGCGGTGGGATAAGACATCGTTTCAGGGCCGTGAGGCACTGGCCGTCGAAAGGGAGAAGGGCGTTCACCGACGGCTGCGGGGGCTGCGAGTCGAGGGCCGACGCCCGCCCCGGGAGGGCCAAGCGGTGCTTCGGGATGGCGAAGTTGTTGGGGAGGTCACGTCGGGCAACTTCTCGCCCATGTTGGAGACGGGCATCGCCTTGGCCTTTGTGCCTCCCGATGCCGATATCGGAGATGTGCTGGCTGTGGATATGCGGGGCACCCCCACACCGGCCACGGTGGTCAAGCTGCCGTTCGTCTAGCGGGTCACAACGCGCTGACAGCCTCAAGCACCCGGCTTTGGGGGATGTCGCCCCGCCATGAAGTCAGGATCGTGCCGTTGCCGTCCAGCAGCATTCCCGAAGGCTGGCTGGAGATACCCAGCTGGCTCCATGATTCAAAAGTCGGATCCCAGAGCATGGTGAAGGTGGTTCCGGTGGATTGGACGAAGCTCTGAGCCAGTTCGAGGTTGTCTTGGGTGCCAACTCCGATGACGTTAATCGTGTCGGCGTTGTTTCGAGCGAACTGCTCGACGCCGGGGGCTTCCCGGCGGCAGGTGGGTCAATGGGGGGCCCAGAACCACAGCACAATGGGCCGGTCAGAGGGGGCGAAGCTGTCCAGGTTCACAGTGGCCCCGGTGGCCACGTCCACCAACTCGACTGAGGGCAGATCCGATGCTGGAACCGGGGCGGCGGTCTCTGTCGCCGGTTCGGGTGCAGGCGCCTGGGTTGCCGGCGCCTCGGTTGAGACCGGCGCCCCAGTGGGAGCAGTCTCGGGGCTGTCTCCGCCGTCTCCGCAGGCGGCTGCGATTAGGGCCAAGAAGATGGCAAGGGCAAGAACCCTGATCGTCGACTTCATGGTTGTACTCACGTCAGGCTGTTCCAATGCTCGCCACCTTGTCCAAGATCCAGCTGTGCGACGGGCTGGCCCGCTTGTCGATTTCCTGGCCGAACCGGTTGAGGACGATCACACGGTGTTGACTGGTGATTCCGAGCCCGTTCCAGGAGGCGCCGGACGAATCCCACAGCATCTGGAGTGAATTCCCGGTTCCAGTGACTCGAACGAAGTGCTCGGCCTGACTCAGATTGTCTCGGGCGCCCACCCCGATCATGGTGAACTTGTCGGTGTTGTCTCGAGCCAACTGCTCGAGGCCGGGAGCTTCCCGGCGGCAGGTGGGTCAATGGGGGGCCCAGAACCACAGCACGATGGGCCGGTCAGAGGGGGCGAAGCTGGCCAGGTTGACGGAAGCCCCGGTGGCCACGTTCACCATCTCTACCGACGGCAAGTCTGAATCGGGAACCGGTGTCGGCTCTGGTGTTGGCGGTGGCGGCGGAGGTTGTGTCGGCTCCGGTGTTGACTCTGGAGGAGGCGTGGGCCTGACGGTGGACTGGGGTGTGGACACTGTCGCGGGTGTAGATGCCGGAGTCGGCTGGGAAGTGGAGGTTGCCGGTGGCACTGAAGTCGAAGTTGCTGCTGGCGCTGTGGTGGCGGGCGCTTCCGCGGTGGGCGCTGAGGTTGCCGCTGGCTCCTCGGGTGCGCTGGTTGCCTCAGTCTCAGTGGGTTCGGGAGCGGGAGCATCATCGGGCTCGGGCAGTCCGGGATCCGGACTTGGCTCAAGCTGGTCAGAGGGTTCAGTGGATG
>JAPPKI010000045.1:9433-16959 GCA_028820035.1 bacterium
CCGCGGTCGGGTCGGCCGCGATGTCTGTTGGTGCCGCGGTCGGGTCGGCCGCGATGTCTGTTGGTGCCGCGGTCGGGTCGGCCGCGATCTCGCCGCTGCCCTCTTCCGATGTCTCCGTACCCCCGCAGGCAGCAGCGGCCAGGGATAGAACCAGGGCTATGCCCGCGGCGGCGAACACTCTGGTTCGCCGCCCACGGCACAATGCCCGAATGCTCACCCTTCCAATGCTATCGGGCAGGCTCTGAAATCACTCTCCGAGGCTGCGATAGGGAGCGGTCTGCTGGACGCAGGTGGGAATGTCTGGATCGCCGGGACATGGGAAATTGAACACCAACTCGGTCACCACATCAGGGGCGCCGAACTTGTTGGGGCCGAAGGTGGCGGGAAGCTGATGCTGGATGTCCACCGAACCCAGGTTCTGGAAGGCTGTGTAGATGTCCTGGCGAGTGGGGTTGGGCCCGGCGTCGTAGATGGCCCGGGCCACCATGCGCATTTCGGTACACACCGTTGAGGTCATGCCGTAGGCGCTGTCGTAGCTCCCGTAGATCTCCCGGGTGTGGCTAGCGCCGATGGCACTGTTAGCCGCATAAGTCTCGTTGCACATGATGTTCAGCGGTGCGTTGAAGCTGAGCACCGGGTCGTCGGAGCGGAAGTTCCCAGTGGGAGCATCGTCGATGATGATGGTGCCGTTGTACATCTCCGCGGCGGCGTCTCCGCCGAACTGAGCCACCTTGCCCGACACTAGGTCACCGGCCTGGCTGTTGAAGTCAGAGTTGTAGAACTGCACGTCGCCAGGGGCGTAGCCCTGGTTGACCATCTCATTGATGAACTGGGGCAAGCTGAGCACGTTGAGGCCTGGGAAGACCACGTCGACGCCCTCTTCCAGCATCCGCTCCACCGCGATGTCGTTGCCCTCACGGCAGGTGGTGGCCCCGCCGCAGCCGATCTGCTCAGCCACGGCGATGTCGTAGCCAGCGGCCTCTATGACATCGATGATCCCGGCTTGCACGGTCTCGGGTTGCCCGGGGGTGTCGGGCCAGATCACCGCAATGGTCTTGCCGTCCAAGGCGCCGGTGTCGATGATCGCCTGGGTCATGTTGACCACTGAATCCTCGGCCACGGGGCTAAGCGAGTACAGCAGGCCGTTGGCTTGCTCATGGAACTCGCGGGGGTTCCCCTGAGTGGTGAGGAACAGGGTGTCGTGGTCGGCCGCGATGCACAGGATTGCGCTGCCCTGGAAGCCGGTGGTATTGGTCACGATCACCGCGTTGTGATCCTCGGTGGCTTCGATACAGGCTTGGTTGCGCAGCGTGTCGATGTCCTCGCCACCGCCGCCGAGCGCGGATACCTCTACGAGACGAAGATCGATCTGGCGACCCCAGATCCCGTTGCAGTCTTCGTTGATCGCCTTGGTGAACGCCTCGAACATGTCAATGGGGTCGCCTACCGGAACGGCGAAGCCGATGCCCTCCAGCTCCTCCAGCTTGGTGCGGAGGTGGACGATGGTGATGGAGTCCTCGGTGATGCCCACGTCGGTGGCCTGGGGTGGCGAATCCGGATCGGGCGTGGCCGTGCAGAACACGTCCAGCGACTGGAATGGGTGGGAGCGGTCGAAGGTCCTGTGAAAATCGATGAACAAGTCGCCCCGGGGCTCGTCGAAACCGATGTCCACCGGCTCTTCGGTTGCTGGTTCGGATGGCTCGCCTGAATCGTCGGATGGCTCAGAAGGCTCTTCTTCGTCGGTGGCCGGAGCCTCGGTGTCCTCTGCCGGTGCTGGCTCGTCTTCACCGTCGGTATCTGCTGGGGCATCCGGTTCGTCGGTGGCCGGCGCCGCGGTTTCCTCTGCCGGGGCTGGTTGTGCACCGTCGTCATCATCGTCGCCTCCGCATGCCGCGGCGATGAGCGTCAATGCCAGCAGTATCCCCAGAATCTTGAGCATCTTGTGAGTCACGGTTACCCCTCTCCGTCGTATGGCGACGAACAGTAGCCGATGGTGATTGAGGGTGTATAGAGACCGAGTGATGCGCTGCCCCGGTGCAATGGCCTAGTCTCGCGGCCCGATGGGGGACCAAATGGACGACTCGGTGGAACCGGACGTCGACGGCTCGCAGCTAGACGATCCAGCTCTGAACCACCCAGACAAGTTGGACGATCCAGCTCTGAACCACCCAGACAAGTTGGACGATCCAGCCAATTTGGCCTCGGCAGTTTTCGAGGAGGAGTCCAAGCGCCTCGCCGAGCAGGCGGCCAAGTCGGAAGTGGTGGTGCTTCCCGACGATCTGCTGCCCGGTGTGGGCGAAGCGCCCATGACCTTGCGGCAGGGAATCCAGGCTGGCGGGGCAAGCATGCTCGTGGTGCTCTTCTTGCTCAACGTGATCGACGAGTTCGACCGGGTGGCAATCGCAGTGCTCCTGCCCGATCTCCAAGACGCCTTCGGCGTGTCGGACACGGTGATTCTGGGCATCTCCTCGTTTGGCGGTGTGGCCCTGGTGCTGGGGGCGGTGCCGCTGGCCTGGCTGGCCGACCGGGTGAAACGCACCCTCATCGTGCCAGTGGCCACTGCGGGGTGGGCGGTGAGTGTGTTTCTCACTGGTTTGGTGAGGAACCCATTCCAGTATTTCTGGACCCGGGTTCTCACCGGGGCGGGCCAGGCCAACCGCTTGCCGGTACACTCATCGCTGCTCACCGATACCTATCCCATACCGGCTCGGGCTCGGATTTTTGCCTTCGAGGGCATGGGTCGGCCCATTGGTCTGCTGATCGGACCGGTGCTGGCCGGCGCCATCGCCTCGATTGCCGGTGGGGATGACGGGTGGCGCTGGGCGTTCTACATCTTCGCCATCCCGCCGATTGTCCTGGCGCTGGTGTCTCTGATTTTGAAGGAACCCCCTCGAGCTGGCAACGAGCAGCAGGCCATATTGGGCGAGCAGTACGAGATGCCCCCCATCGGGTCGGATCTTCCGGTTTCCATGTCCACGGCTTTCGCCCGACTCAAGAAGGTCAAGACCTTCTACTTTCTGGCCGTGGGGGTGGGCACCCTCGGCTTCGCGCTGGTCACGCTGCCCAGCCAGCTCAACCTGATGCTGGAGGACGAATACGGCTACGAGGCCTTCCAGCGGGGCTGGGTGACGTCGCTGGTGTGGCTGGCCAGCCTGGTGGCCATCCCCATCTCGGGCTTCAAGTTCGACGGTATGTTCCGGGAGGATCCCGCCAAGATGGTGCGGACGGCGGGCACGCTCATCATTATGTCGGGCGTGCTGGTGCTCATCGCCATGCGATTCCACCAGCCTGCCATCATGATCTTCGGCATCAGTCTGGCCAACGCCTGCACATCGGCCTCCTTCGTGGCCGCCGCCCCCACCATTGGCGCGGTAGCCCCTTACCGGATGAGGGCTCAGGCGTTCGCGCTGTTGCCGGTGTTCATCTTCTTGATGGGCGGGTTCATGGGCAGCATCATCGCCGGTTCCATCAGCGACGCCCACGGAGAGCGCCTGGCCATCAGCATCGTGGCCCCGCCGGCTTCGATAATCGGCGGTCTGCTGGTGGCTTACGGATCCCGCTACATCAAACGCGACATCTCGCTGGCGGTGAGTGAGCTGGTAGAGGAGCAGGAGGAGATGCGCCGCATGTCGGAGCATCCCGATGACATCCCGGTGCTCCAGGTTCGGGGACTGGACTACAGCTACGGCCCGGTGCAGGTGCTGTTCGACTGCGGGCTGGAGGTGCGCCGCGGCGAGACGCTGGCCCTGCTGGGCACCAACGGCGCAGGCAAGTCCACCCTGTTGCGGGCGGTCAGCGGTTTAGGCGTACCTGATCGGGGGGCCATCCGTCTCAACGGGCGCACCATCACCTACGCCGATGCTGAGCTGCGCTTCAAGCAGGGCATTGTGCAGGTGCGGGGAGGCGCCGGAGTGTTCCCCGGCCTAACGGTGGAGGAAAACCTCCTGGCCACCATGCTCAGCACGAAGGAGGAGAAGGCCGAGATCTCCCGGCGAGTCGAGCGAGTGTACGACGTATTTGGCGCGCTGCGGGAGAAGCGCAATCAAGCCGCGGGAGACCTCTCCGGTGGCCAGCAGCAGATGCTGGCCTTCGGGATGGGCTTGATGCACGAACCCGAGGTGCTGCTCATCGACGAGCTCTCGCTGGGCCTGGCCCCGGTGGTGGTGCAGGAGCTGTTGGAGGTTGTGGAACAACTGAAGGAGACCGGGCTCACCATGATCATCGTGGAGCAGTCGCTGAACGTGGCCCTGAGCGTGGCCGAGCGGGCGGTCTTCATGGAGAAGGGCCGGGTGCGCTTCGAGGGCCCGGCCCAGGAGCTGGCCGAGCGAGACGACCTGGTGCGGGCGGTGTTCCTCGGTGCCGAGGGTGGTTGAGCGGTGAGGCGAGCTGACGCAGGCCGAGACCGGATGGCCGTGCTGTGATCGACATCGGCTGGGAGATCTCCCAACAGGACTTGTTCTCGGGCAGCGTGCAGGGGCTCATAGTGGCCGCGCTGGCTGCGGGGTTCGTGCTCATCTACCGGTCCACCGGGGTGCTCAACTTCGCCCACGCCGAAATCGGCAGCTTTGGCGTGGCCCTGATGGCCATGCTCACGTTCCGCTACGACGTGCCCTACTGGCTGGCGTTTTTCTTGTCGGTTGGGGCGGCGGCTGGCTTTGCCATGGTCACTGAGCTGGTTGTGGTGCGGCGGCTCTTCAACTCGCCGCGCCTGGTGTTGTTCATCGCCACGCTGGGAGTGGCCCAGCTGGCCATCTTCGCGGCCATCCAGCTTCCCGACGTATCCCGGCCGGGGCCGTTTCCTCTGCCCCCTAAGCTCACTGCTCAAGAGTTTCGCTGGGAGGTCACCGACCACCTCCGCATCGGCGGGCGCGAGCTCATCGTGGTGATCATGGTGCCGCTGGTCATCGCCATACTGGCGCTGTTCTTGGGCCGAACCCGATTCGGGTTGGCCATCAGAGCCTCAGCGGAAAACTCCGACACCGGGAGGCTGTTCGGAATCAGCGTGCGACGGGTGTCCACCATGGTGTGGACCATCGGCGGGGCCCTGGCCGGCGTCACGCTCATCTTGCTGGCGCCATTCCGGGTCAGCGCGGCCGACGCAGGCACCGCCAGCCTCGGGCCGGGGTTGCTTCTTCGCGTGCTGCTGGTGGCGTTGATCGCCCGAATGCGATCGCTGTGGGTCACTCTGATCGCCGGAATCTGTCTGGGTATCTTCCAGCGGCTGTTCCAAGGCAACGTCGACCGGGAGATCCGCGAGGCGGTGGATGTGATCTTCTTCATTGCCATCCTGGTGATCACGGTGATGTTCGCCCGCCGAGCCACCGAGGACGAGGGGGAATGGTCGCTGTCGCCCAAGGTGAAGGCCATCCCCGAACGGCTCCGGGGCCTGTGGTACATCCGCAACCTCTCGAGGTTTGGATTCGTCGCCTTATTCGGTGCTCTGGTGCTGCTCGGGCTGTTCCTCACCAAGAACTCCAACCTCTACACCTGGACCCGCATCCTGGGCTTCGCTTTGATCGCCTTGTCGGTGTCAATGCTCACCGGCTGGGCTGGGCAACTTTCATTGGGCCAATTCGCCTTCGCCGGGGTGGGTGGACTCACGGTGGTGGCGTTGACCGAGAACGGCGACATCCCCATTCCATTCGACTGGTGGGATTGGTCGTTCGACCTTCCCTGGGGGGTGGCCATGGTGATTGCGGTGGCCGCGGGAATGATCACCGCATTCATCATCGGCGTGCCCGCGCTGCGGGTGAAGGGGCTCATGCTGGCGGTGACCACGCTGGCGTTCGCCATCGCCGCCATGTCGTGGATCTTCGCGCAGGACGTGTTCACTCAGGGAGCTACCAATACACCCAAAGTCATCCCTCCGGTTTGGGGTCCGTTCGACTTCACCGCCTCCCGGAAGTCGTACTTCTTCATGGTGCTTGCATTGCTGGCTCTCGCGGTGTGGATGGTGGCCCACCTGCGCAAGACCGGAATTGGCCGGATGATGATCGCGGTGCGCGACAACGAGGACATGGCTGCCGCCTCCACCGTGTCGGGCAGCCGGATCAAGCTCATCTCGTTCACACTGGCCGGCGGGTTGGCCGCACTGGGAGGTGGGCTGATCATCACCGGCGAGCCCACCATCAACCCCCAAGTCCTGTTCAACTCCAATGAGTCGATCAATGTGATCGCCATCGCCATAATCGGCGGTCTGGGTTCGATCGCCGGACCCCTGCTGGGCGTGTTGTGGGTGAAGGGCATTCCCGCCATCTTCGGGGCCAGCGACGAGGTGCGGCTGCTCACCTCTGGTGTGGGTCTTCTTTTGCTGTTGATGTACTTCCCCGGCGGGATTATGCAGCTCCTCTACAAGCTGCGCGACTTCTTGTTGGGGATGGCCGATGAGCGCATGGCGGCCCGGGACATTCCCGAACCGGTGCCGGCGCTGGACAAGCCGGTGCCGATCACCAGCGAGCGCACTGTGTCGGTCGAGGAGGGTCTACCGTGGCTGGCGGTGCGGGACGTGCATGTCCACTTCGGCGGAAAGGTGGCGGTGGACGAGGTCTCCATAGACGTGTACAAGGGAGAGCTGGTTGGCCTGATCGGCTCCAATGGGGCGGGCAAATCAACCTTGATGAATGCCGTCAGCGGGTTCGTCCCGTTTAGGGGCGGAGTGGAAGTGCTGGGAAGGGACATCTCGCGCCTGCCGTCGTATCGCCGCCACCGGGGCGGCCTGGGCCGGGGATTCCAGCACGCCAAGATCTACCCGGATCTCACCGTAAGAGAAGCGTTGATGGTGGCGATGGAGGCCCGTGACCGTTCGTTGCTGGTTCCGTCGCTGCTGGGAGTGCCGCCTTCGCCGGGCCAAGAGCGGCGCAAGCGGGCAGACGTCGACAGCCTCATGGACTTTGTGGGGCTGGGGCGATACGCCGACCACTTCATCTCCAACCTGTCCACCGGAACTCGCCGCATAGTGGAGTTGGCCAGCCTGCTGGCGGTGGACGCCAAGGTGCTGCTGCTGGACGAGCCCACCGGGGGGGTGGCCCAGCGGGAGAGCGAGGCGTTCGGTCCGCTCATCCGGCGTATCCAGGCCGAGCTAGGCGCAGCGGTGGTGGTGATCGAGCACGACATGCCGCTGGTCATGAGCATCAGCGACCGGGTCTACTGTCTGGAGGCGGGGTCGGTGATCTCCGAGGGATCTCCGGAGGAGGTGCGGAACGATCCGCTGGTGATTGCCTCCTACCTGGGGACTGACGTGAGAGCTATTGAGCGCTCTGGGGAGCGTACGACCTAGATCCTCCGAAGGGCGGGGTTGGAGACCGCTGGGGGCATGTAGAAGGCGTCGTCGGGGTTTAGGTCGGTTCCTGCGGGGACCAATTCGTCGATCCGGTCTAGGACATCGTTTGACAGGCGTAGGTCGGGGTCTTCTAAGGCGGCGTCGAGTTGTTGGGGGGTGCGGGGGCCAATGATGGTGGAGGTGACCGCGGGGTGGGCCAGGGTGAAGGCGTAGGCCAGGGTGGCCATTGAACAGCCCACATCGGCGG